>JBBWZK010000111.1:0-7779 GCA_039648975.1 Blastocatellia bacterium | reverse complement strand
CGCGCTCACCTGGGCGGGTGTGGCGTTACCAGATTCCCGTAGTTTGCGTAAAGGATGCATTGTGATTTCTCCTATGAGTGTGACTGTACCGGTTACCCAAAGGAGCGCTTCCTTGCCGGGCGGAATGCCTTGCGAGGTAGAGCTCCCACGTTTCTTGATTAGCAGCTTCCATGCCAGTTTAGACCTGCATTTTCCTCTCGCCGTTGCGGACTTCGATGGCCTTGACGAAGTTTTCAAACGCCCTTTCCAAAACGCGCCTGCCGATAGTCCTGCACGAAGCCGAGCACCCGTCCCTTGAGGTTCTTGCCGTCGCGAACGACGACCACGTCAATGTCGGTCGTGCCGTTAGGCTGACGCGTGAAGGTGTAAGTGTGGCCCGATGCGCCTCCCCAAATGTTGGAGTCGGTCGTCGTGAGGACGATGCGGTTGGGATCGGACCAATCATAGTGCAGGCGTTCCCAGATGCCGCCCGAGCCTTCCGTGACGTCGGCCTGCGAGCGGCCCCGGTCATGCACCTTGAGGTACTCGTCGGCGCTGTTAGCAAAGAGCTTCGAGCGGCCAAGCCCGAAGTCGGTGAGCCCGGCGACGTACTGCTCGGGCGTCAGGGTGGTTGTCCGGTGGAGGTGGATCGTAGACATGCTTTCTCCTTACTTGGGCGGTGTCACACCGTCCGTTGCCTTAACTTCTAAACAGGGTTATTAGTGAGTCTGTTTTCTGACATTACCTTGCGCTATTGCCAGAGTTGAATCCCTTGAAAGTGGCGCATTCGCTGTTCGAATCACATCAAGCGGGCTCACAACTCCTATCACGCCGCCATCCGAACTGACCACTGCCAGCATTTCAATCTCTTCGCGTAGCATGATCACGGCTGCATCGATAATGCTTTGGTCTGCTGAAATCACGGGCGGGTCTTTGCGCATGAAGTCACTGATCGGGGTTTCAAGCGACGGCAGTTCACGCAAAGCGCCAAACAGCTCGGCCCTCCCGCAGTAGCCTTGCAATTGCCCGCTCTCATCAACTACCGGGTAGCTCGGCCGGCCACCGTCGAAGCGCCTGATGGCCTCCGCAAGCGTACTATTCGTCAAAAGCGTCTCGGCGGGACTCGTCATGACATCGGCGACTTTGATAGCTGCAAGAAGAGGATTGTCTTTCACCTTTGCCATTAAGCCCTCATACCCTTTGAGGGCTGCCGCAGCGCTTCGTAGCCTCTTATGCAATGTGGCATCGGACTGCGCCAGGCGTTCGAAATCGTCGCGGCGGAGTGTGATCAAATCGAGCGGGGTTTCGGCTTTGACCGAAACTCGATGCGGGCCTTGCCCATTGGGGCCGAGCGCCTCCTGGCCGAAGTGATCGCCAGGCTTGAGCACGACTATTGGGCTTGATGATTCATCCAGATACACTCCGGCAGTTCCCGATTGAATGACAAAGAGGCTATCGGCATGGTCGCCTTTATGAAATATGAACTCGCCTGCGGCATACCGGGCGAGTCCGACGCTGCCGGTGCGCGACAGGGGTAATTGGACGATGTTGGGTGGAAACAGCGCCTTCCATGTCCAGTCAACAACTACCTCAAGCTTGCGCGCAAAGCTCGGGAGTTTGCTCAGGTAGATGCCTCGCCATAAGACCCAGGCGATGAATCCTGAGATGCGTATTCCAAGAATCTCTGCGACAGCGTTGCGATTGCCGAGCGAAGCGAGCATGCCCAGCACCTTGAAAGAGAATGGTTTGGTCGGTTGACCCCTAAATGTGCGCAACAGGTTTGCGGCAAGTTGTTTGGCTTGTCGCATGGCGAATTGAGCGGTGGGCGGGCTGGGCTTGTGATCGTAAGCATTCGGAATGATCGCGCAATCGCCGAGCGCCCAGACATTGTCTGTACCCTTCACACTCATATCGGGGTTGGTGACGAGACGGCCACGCTCAAGCGGCAGGCCCAACTTCTCGATCAGGGGATTGGGCGACGTCCCGACGGTTGAGACGACAGTCGCCGCTTCGATCAATTCACCGGATGTCAGCCGCACACCTGCTGCCGTGATTTCCTGCGCGCTTGAATTGAGCCGCACCTCAACGCCGGCCTTGCGCAGCTTATCGCAGGCAAACTTCGAAAGCGATGGCGCATTCAATTCAGGAATCAGATACTCACCACGCTGCAACAGAAGGATGCGCGGGCGCTCGCCTTTGAGCGTCGGGTAAAAGCGGCGTGTTGCTTCCGCGACTTCGGCAATCTCTCCGGCCACCTCGACGCCGCTAAAGCCGCCGCCAATGATCACGACCGTCAGCAATCGCCGTCGCCGCACAGGATCAGTTTCGACCGCCGCCTCCTCAGCTCGCATGATCAAATCATTGCCTAGATAGATCGCATCGCCGAGCGTCTTGAGCGGGTAAGCGTAAGCCGCCAGCCCCGGCACCATGTTCATGTTGACCGCCGAGCCGCAAGCCAGCACCAGGTGGTCATAAGTAAGCGTCGCGCTCTCGCCGCCCGCGCCGACATAGCTGACTAGATGGCTTTGCAAGTCGATGTCGGTAACCTGCGCCGTTAACCAGGTCGTTCGCCGAACCATCTGGCGGCCCACGACGACGACGTGGTCCGGCGAGATCGACCGCCCGACCGCTTCGGCCAGCATCGGCGTGAAGACGAAATGATTCTCGCTGCTGATGAGAACGATCTCGATCTCGGAAGGAAGTCGTCGCTCAAGGTGCTGTGCGACCGTCACGCCGCCAAAACCCCCGCCGATGATAATCACCCGTCGTTTACTCATGGTTTGATCTTCCTATTCATTATCCTCTGATATTCTGGCGACTCCCGGCCTTTCGCTCGGCTAAGCGCCGTTATGCACCCGGAGGCTTCGGCGATGACGAGTCGAAGAGAATCACCATCCGCTTAAGCAGGGCAATCAGCACAATCATCCCCACACATACCCAGGCGATGAGCATGAAGCCGTCCATGTAAGCGAGCGTGTAGGCCTGTTGCCTTATCTGCCCGCCGAGCAGCGCGGCGGCGCGCTGTTGCGCCTCATCGATCCCAGAAGAATTTCCCGCCATCCCGCCGGTGAGCATCCTCATGCGCTCGTCGGTCAGCCAGTTGCCCGCTTCCACGTGCAGCCCAATTAAATTCGAGTGAAATTGCTCGCGCACCGAAATGAATCTCTGCATGAAGGCGGCCCCCACCTCGCCCCCGAACAACCGGACGCCGTGAAAGAAAGCCGCAAAGGTGAGAATGTCACTTGGTTTGAAGACCGCTCCCGAATTTATCGATTGTTGGATGATCGACCCGACCAGAGCAACGAGTGTCACGGACAGGCCGGCGCACATGACCAGTTGTGAAGTCCAGAAATTATCTCCCGCCCAGGCGCTGGTTAGCTGCGCGTTCATTAGACAGGCAACGGCGATGATCGCAAACCCGGTCGCAAAGATTAACCTGCTGTCAAATCGCCGCATGAGCCTCGCGGCTATGACACCTACAATGACTTGCGGCACGCCGACCCAGAGCAGGACGCGACCGGTCTCAAGCGGGCGATAGCCCTGTATAGCGCCGAGATAAGCGGGGATCAGCAAGGCAATGGCGAGCAGCACAAAACGAAACGAGAATAAGGCGGCCCCCAGGATGAAGGTATTTCGGTTCTTCAAGAAGGGAAGATTCACCAGCGGGTTGGGTGACATCCAACGGCGAATGGCCGCGGCGAGGATCAAGAACATCCCCGTCACGAGCATCGCGACGATCACGCCCGACCCCAGCCAGTTTAAGCGCTCTCCCTGGTCGAGCGCGCCAAAAATCAGGCTGAGGCCGAGACTGCCATACAAAAAACCTGTCCAGCTTATATTCGGCTTCGGCCCCGTGCGCGGCGGTGGGTGCGGGATCGCGCGGTAGATGCACAGCAGCATCAGTGCGGTCAGCGGCGCACTGATCCAGAAGATCCAGCGCCACGAGAGATGCTTGATGAAAAAGGCTTCCAGCGGCACGGCGCCCGTTACTACGACCAGGAGGTCCATCGAATAGACGCCGAGGGCGTAGATCGTGTAGCGCAACGGCAGAGCCCGCAGGGCGTAAGTCAAGGTCAGTGGGTAAAAGGCACCGGAGCCTATTCCGGCTATCACTTGCAGCGTGAGCATCACCGCGACGTTCGGTGAGAATGGCAGCAGGATCAAAGCCACGACAAAAACGGGCGCAGTCCACAGCAGTACCCGCCTGACTCCCAGCAGTGCGCCGAGGTAGACCGAGAACGGGCCCATGAACATCAGCGCCATGTTGTAAACGGTCGGAATCCATGACGCCTCGTCTACGCCAAGGCCGAGCGCGCCGCGCAGGTCAGGCAGCCCGACCGTCAGCAGCCGCCCATACAGCGTCGCAATGCCGAGGCCGAGAAACACGCCCAGCGTGCCCAGGTAAGCGTTCGGCTTGACCGCGAGCTTCAGGCGCAACGGCCATGCCGGAACCGTTGACAGCGTTCCCGCGCGGGCTCCGCTTGTTGTCGTAACGCTCACGGTTCATTCCTCGTAGTCGCGTTGTCGTTTCGCTGTCCCGATGCGTTGATCTCGACGATGACCGACATTCCCGATCTCAGCCGGTCGACGGCGCGCTGGTCATGATCGAGGACAATCTTTACAGGGATGCGTTGCGTAATCTTGGTGAAGTTGCCCGAGGCGTTATCGGGCGGGAGCAAGGCGAATTGTGACCCGCTCGCCGGGGCGATCTCTTCCACATGGCCTTTCAGCTTGAGGCCGGGAAAGGTGTCAACGGTGATCACCGCCGCATCGCCCTTGCTGATGTTGGTCAATTGAGTCTCTTTATAGTTCGCCTGCACCCATACATCACTCTCCACGAGCGAGATCACTTGTGAGCCAGGGCTGACGAGTTGCCCGATGCGCACTTTGCGTTCGCCGACAATGCCGTCGGTGGGCGCGACGATGCGCGTGTATTCCAGGTTGATGCGGGCGACCTTGACCGCCTCTTCCTTCGCCCTCAAGTCGGCCCTGAGTTGTGATTCCTGCGCGTCGAGCACGCCACGCTGCCTGCGCTGCGCTTCCAATTCCGATTCGCGGCTGGCAAGTCCGGCGCGCGCCTGTTGCGCCTGCGCCTGGCGGAGGCCAAGCAGCGCCTGTGTTTTTGCCAGATCGGCTTTGCGGCTTTCGAACTGCGCGCCGAATCGCGCTTCATCTGCGGTGACCTGTTCAAGCTTCTGCCGAGTTGCGGACGCCGATTCTACAAGCGCCTCCTGTCGCTTTTTTTCCAACTGCGTGCGCACGACATCGGCTTTAGCGGCTTCCACGCCGGCTTGCGCGTTAGCAATCTCGGCCTTCGTCGCCTCGATGTTGGCTTCGGCCTGCGCGATGTCGGCCTTCGCCGCTTCGACCCCGGCCCCGGCTTGTGCGATCCTGGATTCCTGTAGCGCCTTTTGCTTGGCGTTATTCTCCAGGGCGGCGTTGGCGGCCTGCACGGCAGCTTCCGACTGCCCGACCTGTGCGCGGTAATCGTCGTCCTTGATCTGAACCAGCAAGTCTCCGGCCTTCACGCTTTGGTAATCTTCAACCGCAACTTTCGTCACCGTGCCCGAAACCCGTGTGCTCAGTGGCGTGATGTCGGCTCGCAGATACGCATCATCGGTTTTCTGACTGCCACGACTGCCGGCCCAGGCATTCCAGTTTGTGACGATGAGAAAAAGAATCACGGCTGCAATCAACAGAATCAAAACCGGCGCGAACCTGCGCAAGCTGACACGCGACTTCTTGACAGGTTCTGAGTGCGGATCAGGGGTCGCGGCGGCAGCTTTCTCAAGCCGTTGATCGGAGGTTCCGGCTACGGCTCGCGTGGTTTCGTTCGGGCGCTGATCGGAGCCTGTCCCCGGCGATTCGGCTGCTTCTGTCGTGCTTTGCTTAGACATTGCGGTTCACTCCTTTGTAAGCATCACTTCTCTTCGCCCAGTGATTTTTCAAATTCGGCTTTTGCGGTCCAATAACCGAGCAGCGCCTGCTGGTACTGGCGATTGGCTTCGGCCAGCGACGCCTGCGATTGCAGGACATCGGACAGAAGCGCCGCCGTCAGCTTGTACCGATTGGTGTTGACGCGCAACGTCTCGCGCGCCGTCTCCTGTCCGAGCTGTGCGACCAGAAGCGCCTGGCGCGTCTGTTGTAGCTTGCGGAACTTGTCGCCCACATCGATCAGCACGAGGCTCTCGGCTTCGTGCAATCCATTCTTTGCCTGCTCGATGACCTTGTCTTTTTCCGCAAGCTGATCCTTCTTTCTTCCCCAGTCAAAGACTTCCCACTTGACGACAATGCCGAGATTGGCAAAGTTCTTTGGGACGATGCCGTCGAAATTACGCAGCGTCAGATAGGTGAAGCCGACGCTGACATCGGGGATGTATTCGGACTTCTTGATGCGGCGGTCGACTTCAGCTTGCTTGACCTTTAGCCTGCTTGCTCGCAGTTCGGGCCGCTGGTCGAGCGCGCGATGGCGGCCCGAGACGAGATCAAGGCCGAAGTCCGCGGCGTCCGGAACGGCGCTGACACGGAAATCCGTCCGCACATCCCGCCCCAGCAGGTTGTTAAGCTGTTCTTTTTGCGTCGCCAGTTGATTGGTCAGGTTGACTGCCTCGTATTCGGTCTTCGCCAGTCGCGTTTTGACTTCGAGGCTGTCGGATTTCAAAGCCACCTGTTGGGCGACGTAATCGCCGGTCACACGATCCAACTCGCGGTAGAGCCTGATGGATTCCTGGAGGCTTTCGAGCCCGCTCTGGGTTTGCAGAATTCCATAATAGGTTCGCTTCACCTCATCAACGGTCGCCTGTTGGCGCAGGCGCAGTTCCTCGCGTTCGACATCACGAGCTAAACCGACCTGCTTGAGATTGAGGCCGATGCGGTATTGCTGTGACAGCGGTTCGAGAACCTGACCGGCGAAGATGGTCGTCGGCCTGCGCGGCGCGCTGATTGTGAAGAAAGGGCCGAGTCCCGGCAGGATATTCGATAGCGGGTTGTTGATGTTGGTCTCTTGCTTCACGAGTTGCTCGGATACGAGCGTGTACAGATGCACGGAAGGCAGGCGAAAGGTGCGGGCTGCCGCCAGACTGTCCGCCATTTTCCCGACCTCCAGTTCGGCGTTTTTCACCCGGTGGTTGTCGCGCAAGGCTAGCGCGATGGCCTGTTCGAGCGTCAGCATTTCGCCGGAAGCCAAGGTATCTTGTTGGCACCAGGCGGTAAGTGGGGTCAACAGCAATATCAACACTACCATATTGACTGTTCTTGCTTTTCGCATGATCTTTGTTCCTCTGCACGCACGCAATCTCCCGCTCTGCCGCTCATCCGCAAGCCGCTCGGAATAGATTGAGCCATGATGTTCAACATGGATATGGCCTTCCGCCCTTAGTTTGATATGACAACCGCTTTGCCAAACGCTTCCGGGTCTGCGCCTGAGTATTCAAATCTCTCAATCCCCAACGGGTTACCCTACGGGCGGTTAATGAAGTCAAGACGCATTGAAAGGAAGGAGATGGCAGTATATAAACACGTGGCAAATTATTGACACAGGCCCGGTCGAACGATACCAAGCTTGCGCATTCTAAAAGTCAGCGTGGTGCGATTCAGCCCCAGTCTCCGCGCCGCTCCTTGCTGCCCGCCGATCACCCAGTTCAGCTCCTTCAGCACGCTCAAGATGTGCTCTCTTTCAACCTCCTCAAGGGTTTTCGATAAAGACGAGGACGTTCTGATGGAGCGCTTCAATTTAGGTATGGCGGGGCGCAGTATCCCGTCTACAGACAGGACCACGGCTCGCTCGATCACGTTCTGAAG
>JBBWZK010000092.1:0-7241 GCA_039648975.1 Blastocatellia bacterium | reverse complement strand
CACACGGAGATCAACGTTCTGCTTAACCGATTCTCTTTCGCCGCGTCACCGTGTCGCCGCGTCGCCGCGTCGCTATCTCCCTTCACCGCGGTGCTGCCAGGTCGTTCAGGCTGACGTAGCCGACGATGAAGCCGTTCACGTCGAGCACGATGGCGCGGCCAATGCCGTTGCTCTTTAGTATCGATTGCGCCTGCGCCAACGGCGTGTTGGCAATCATGAACATCGAATCGTTTACCGGGCGCATCACGTCGCGCGCCAGCAGGCTCGGCCATTGCGCTTCAGGCACGCCCTTCAATTCGTCGAGCAACAGCAGGCCGTGAAGACGGCGATTGTCAACCACAGGGAAGCTGGTGTAATGATTGTTACTCAGAACTTTGCTGATAAAATCCGAGACTTTCATGGTCGGCGGCACCTGCACGACGTCGCGCTTCATCACGTCTTCGACCGTGCCGCGCTTGACGCGCCAGGCGCCGAAGTTGCGCCCTTCGGTGGTGCCGAGCATCAGCGCAATGATCAGTCCTACAGTCAACAGCCATATTCCGGTGATGCCATAATCCGGGGCTTTCAAAAAGTAATATATCCCTGTGCCGATCAGCGTCAGCGCGATCATCAATCCTGAACGCACAGCCATCTGCGTCGCCGTGCGAAAGTTCTTGTTCAGCTTCCACATCAGCGCGCGAAAGACGCGCCCGCCATCGAGCGGCAAGCCCGGTAGAATATTGAAGCCGGCCAGAAACCAGTTAACGAATCCGAGATGGCGAAAGACCTGACCGATGGCGCGGTGCGGCGTGTTTTGAATGAACAGGTCAACGATCAGGTAAGCGATCAGGCCGATGAGAAAGCTCGCTGCCGGGCCGACGATGGCGATCTTGAATTCCGACATAGGCTGCGCCGGCTGACCGTTCAACGAGGCAAGCCCGCCGAACATATAGAGGGTGATCTCGCCGGTGCCCAGCCCTTCGGCGCGCGCCATCACCGCGTGCGCCAGTTCATGCGCCAGCACCGAAGCGAATAACAAGATGGTCGTCAGCACGCCGAGCGACCAGTATTCCAGGGGGCTGAGGCCGGGCGCTTCGCGCGGCAAGAGACCGCCGGCAATCGCCCACACATAGAGTGGAATGACCGGCAGCCATGAGTAGTGCGCGCGGATCGGGATGCCGAAAACGCGACCGATGTAGAACGGCTTGAGGTTCACTGTCATGGTATATAAACCGCGTGGCGCGTGATGGGCGCTCAACGGAAAGTTTACTCTGCCGCGCGCGGCGCTCACAAGCGGATAGGCAGACGCTAAACCATCCTATAGGGGAGGCCCTGCGGTGGCCTCTCCTGTGTACGAATGCGTTGTCTGGGGCGACCAGAGACCGTCCGCCCGACGTGAGGCCCAACCCTATGCCGCTTGCTGCGGCTGTCGATAGGGCGACGCGCCTGTGCTAGTATAGAAGTCTTTGGAGGACTGCGACGCTATGCCGATCTTCGAATATGTCTGCAAGAAATGCGCTCATCGGTTTGAAGCCATCGTCAATCATTCGACCGTCGTTGAATGTCCGACGTGCGCCAGCCAGCGGCTTGAAAAACAACTCTCGGTCTTTGCCACGAGCGTCAAAGGCCAGCCGGTGACGAAGCGCGAGATGCCTGTCGGCCCATGCGGCGCTTGCGGCGATCCGCGCGGGCCGGGCGCTTGCTCGATGAACTGAGAGCCGGCACGCTTGAAGGATAAGCCGTGAAGCCTTTATTGAGATTGCCGATTTAAGATTATCGATTCGCCGACAGGAGCGTGCCGCTTGTACGTCATCGCCGGACTGGTTGGCCTCGCCATCGGGGTCACTGTATGGTACATCACTTCGCGCTGGATCGCCTCGTCGATCTTCTGGATCGAGCAACGCTACCCGCAGGTGATTGGCACAAAGACCATCAAAGTCAGCGAAGTGATCGTCTGCAGCCTGCAAGTGCTCGCCAGCATGGCGCTCGCCTTCTGGATCGCCCGGCTGATGATTGGCTAGCTGCGCCAGGCAATGAGCGCAGGTTGCTCAAAGAAATTTCTCTTGAGATTCACTGCCTGCTCAACTCTCGCTTTAATAACTTGCCGGTCGGCCCTTTCGGGATGTCATCTAAGAACGCCACCGTCTTCGGGCACTTGTAATCGGCAAGCCGTGCGCGGCAGTGGGCCAGAATCTCTTCTTCAGTCGCCGCGCAGCCGTCGCGCAGCACGACGAACGATTTCACCTCTTCGCCATACAACTTATCGGGCACGCCGATGGTCGCCGCGTCTTTCACCTTCGCGTGCTCGTACAACACTTCATCAATTTCGCGCGGGTAGATGTTCTCGCCGCCGCGAATGATCATATCGCTCTTGCGATCCACGACGTAATAAAAGCCCTCGTCGTCTCTGTAGCCTAAATCACCCGTGTGGAACCAGCCGGAACGAAACGCCTCGCGCGTCGCCGCCTCATTCTTGTAGTAGCCTTTCATGAGGTTCGCGCCGCGCATGACGATCTCGCCGACCTGCAAGGGGGCAAGCTCATGGTCTTGGTCATCGAAGACGTTCATCTGGTTGCCGATGGGCAGTCCCACGGAGCCTGCCCGGCGGTGCTCGTTCGTCGGGTTGAAGGTCGAGCGGCAGGTCGATTCCGATAGTCCGTACCCTTCGATGACCGGGCAGCGAAAGCGCGCTTCGTAAGTCTTCATCACCTCGACAGGCACGGGCGCGGAACCGCACAGCGCGAATCGCAAACCGTGTGTGTCCAGTCCTGCGGGCACGCCTTCGGGATAGGTGTGATTCAACCGCGACAGCATGGTCGCGACCGAGCCGAAATAAGTCACGCCGTAATCACTGATGGTTTGCCAGTGACGCGAGGCGCTGAAACGCGGCGCGAGCACTATGCTTGCGCCGGCCCACAGCGCCGCGAGGCCCGTGGTCATCAAGGCGTTGACGTGAAACAGCGGCATGATCATCAACGAACGGTCGTCTGCGGTGAGCTGCAACCACTGGGCAATTTCGCGCGCATTCGTCAGCAGGTTGCCGTGTGTAAGCAAAACTCCTTTCGGCTTGCCGGTCGTGCCGGATGTGTAGATGATGATGGCCTCGTCATCAGGGGCCAGGGGTCGGGGGCCGGGGGCCGGTTGTTCGGAGGGCGTCGTTGCCGACAAGTTCCATGTCATGAACAATACATCGCTGGTCGTTTCGCTAGCCGGTTCCTGATCGCTGATCACTGACCATTGGCTGCTCTTCGATTCCAGTTCCCCGGCCCCCACGACGTGGCGCACCATCGGCAAACGGTCGCGCACGGCGGCGAGGTTGGCGTAAAGATCTGCCTGTGTGACGACGACCGCCGCTTCCGAGTTCGAGACGATGAATTCGATCTCCTGCGGCTTGAGCATGGCGTTGACCGGCCCGGCCCACGCACCGAGCTTGAAGCAGGCGAAATAGGCGATGAAGTATTCGGCGCTGTTCGTGAGATAGAGACTGACGCGGTCGCCTTTGGCAATGCCGAGCGCGGCAAGCAGCGCGGCGACGCGATTGACTTCGCCGTCAAACTCGCGATAAGTGAAAACGCGACGGTCGCTTTCGACGAAGAGAAACGGCTTGTTGGGGTAACGCTCAACCTGCTGTTCGAGCAATTCGCGGATGTTGGCAAACGCGCCTGCGGTCATGCCAGCATCTTAGCGAAAACGTTGGCGCACGCAAAGCCAACCATCGGCTGCGCTGTAAGACCGAGGCGACGCGGCGACAGGATAGTCAGACTCTTTGTCGCCGCGTCTCCCCTTCGCCGCGTCGCCGCGTCGCCTGCCGACCGCAGGTCGGCGTGCGCGTTTGACTTTCGGCTGATCGGGCGGCTACATTTTCGCCTGCAAAACATTCGTGCGGAGGTGAGATGTCAATCAAGTCGGACGTATGGATCAAGCAGATGTGCCGCGAGCAGGGATTGATCGAGCCGTTTGAAGAACGCCTGGTGCGCGAGGTTGACGGTCGCCGCATTATCAGTTGCGGCCTGTCGAGCTACGGCTACGATTGCCGGCTGGCGCGCGACGAGTTCAAGGTCTTCTCGCCGGTGACCGGCACCGAGATTGATCCGAAGAACTTCGACCCTCACAGCTTGCTTGACGTGCCCTTACGCCGTTCCAGTGAAGGCTCCGATTATTGGCTGTTGCCGCCGCATTCTTACGCGCTCGGCGTCACCATCGAACGCTTCAATATGCCGCGTAATGTCACGGCGCTGGCGATAGGGAAAAGCACGTATGCGCGTTGTTTTCGTGGTGATACGCGCGTTGCTTTAGTCGACGGCACGGCTCCGACGCTTGAAGAAATGGCGCGTCGTGCTGACGATGGCGAACTGCTTTGGGGCTACAGCCTCGGCGAAAATGGCAGGCTCATTGTTACGCTTCTTGACGCGCCGCGTTACATCGGGCGTGATGCATTAATGGCGGTGACACTCGACAATGGCGAAACCATCCATTGCACACCAGATCATAAATTTATTGTCAGGGATGGCCGTTCTGTTCAAGCTTGCGACTTGCGGCCAGGCAACCCCTTGATGCCTCTTTATCGTCAACTCGCACGCGGATATGAAGTGATTTATCAGCCCATCAACGGCCACTGGGTTCCGACGCATCGGCTGGCTGATGAGTGGAACGTGCGCAACGGCATTTATCAAGATGCGCCTGGGACGCATCGCCATCAGGTTGATGGCCGCCGCAGAAACAACGTTCCATTCAATATCGTCCGAATGAGCCCCAGCGAGCACATACGCTATCACAACAAGATTAATTATGGATTGGATTTCAATCCTCAGGAGCATAGCGAGTCGATTCGTGCGGCACTGGCTCGCCTGCGCGAAGATCAGGAATGGGATAAGCAATTTCGAGAGATGCAGCAGCAGAAAGCTTTGCGCTTTTGGAACGAACCGGCCTATCACGAAGCCAGAGCGCGATGGATAGAAATGCACAAACAGTTCTGGACTGAAGATGCGCGCCAGCAGCAGAGTGAAAGGCAAGAGCGATTTTGGCAAGCTCACCCGGAGCGTCGAGAAGGAGTGTCTCTGAAGTCGAAACAGGTTTGGGCATCTGCGAGCCAGGAGCGACGAGAGCAGCAACAGTGCATTGCTCGCCAGATGAACACGCGCTTTGAAATCACAGAAG
Organism: Blastocatellia bacterium; assembly: GCA_039648975.1. Lineage (GTDB taxonomy): Bacteria > Acidobacteriota > Blastocatellia > UBA7656 > UBA7656 > DATENM01. Next base: position 2,105 of record JBBWZK010000092.1, on the reverse strand, counting down.
AAGTGGTTAGAGCCGCGCTTGACGAAACCGGCTCGATTCGCGGCGCGGCCAGGTTATTAAGCTGCGACCGTACAGTTTTCCGCAGGTTCCCGGATGTCATCCGCGCCTTCAGAGGCCAGCACCCAAGAAATCATAAGGTCGTCTCTGTTTCTGAAGTGAAAGGCGACCACGACGTTTACTGCCTTACCGTGCCGGAAGCGGGAAACTTCGCGCTTGAGGCGGGGGTATTCGTTCACAACTGCGGTCTTATGGCAAACACAACGCCGCTGGAAGCCGCCTGGTGTGGTCGGCTGGTGGTTGAACTCTACAACGCTGCGAACCTGCCGGTGCGACTCTATGCTGAAGAAGGCTTCATCCAGATACTCTTCTTTGAATCGGACGAGGAATGTGAGACAACCTACAGTGATCGCGGCGGCAAGTATCAAGACCAGCAAGGACTGACACTGGCAAAGGTGTGATGATTACGCTGCCTGGCCACTAAACAAAATCTGCTACATTCCATTATAATTGCCGACAACAGGGAGACAGCGAAATGACTGCGGATGATTACATCGAACAACACGACGGCGGCTACTGGGTTCGCGGGACTCGTGTGTCACTTGATTCAATCATCTATCGCTTCCTCGAAGGACTTTCGCCAGAAAGCATTCAAACCGACTGTTTTCCGACACTGACGCTTGAGCAGGTCTATGGAGCCATTACCTATTATCTGCGCAACCGTGCCGATGTGGACGCCTATCTTCAAGCAGCGGATCAAGCGTATGAATCTTTACGGCAGCGTCTGCGAGCCGAATACCCGGAAGCACATCGTCGTCTCGATGCCATCCTGAAAGATGCGCCAGCCCTTAAATCATGAAGCTGCGTTTTCAGGCCGATAATGATCTCGATCAACGCATCGTCACCGCTGTCAGGCGGCTTGAGCCGGCCATTGATTTTCAGACCGCGCCTGCATTAAGTCTGCATGGCATTTCAGACCTGGAAGTGTTGGCTCTGACGGCGCAACAAGGTCGAATTTTAGTTTCGCATGACAGACAAACATTGCCCGATCATTTCCAGCAGTTTATTGCATCACAAACTTCGCCTGGCGCAATCATCGTCTCACGAAAACTATCCATCGGCAGGGTTGCCGAAATGCTCTATCTGCTTTGGGCTGCGAGCGAAGCAGAAGAGTATGTCAATACAATCTACAATCTGCCTTAAAGAAATTCACAAACTTCTCAAAGCGAAACACGGATGCTCCTGCTCGAAACTCTGCTCATGATGAGAGAGCAGCAACAGCATTACTGTTTCGACGGCGACGCAGGGCGCGGCGCGGGTGCCGGCGTTGCTGGCGTTGCCGGCGGCGGCGGCAAGGGCGGTATCGTCTCTTTGGTGAAGCGCGGCAGCATCTCGTCGTGCATCGCCAGTTGATAAACCGCCGCCGCGATCACCGTTGCCGAGGTCTTGGCGTCGTCTTCGATGATCCGCTCGTAGGTGTCGAGATTGGTATGCCAGGTCACACTGAAGTATTCAATCGGGTCTTGCCCTATGCCGATGCCCGGCAAGCCCGCCTGATTGAACGATGTATTATCCGAGCCGCCCAGTCCACGACTCTTCGAGGCGATGGCTCCGGCGACGCCTAGATCAGCGAACGGCGCGAGCGCTTCGCGCACCACCGTCGCCGCTTCCGCAGGGCCGAAGACGCCCGCGCCGCGCGCCCGTCCCGTGCCTGAATCGATGTTGAAGTAAGCTACCAGCTTGCTGAACTCCGGCTTCGGATTCTCGAAAGAACCGAAGTGCTCTTTGACGTAAGCCTGCGAGCCTAACAAGCCCTGCTCTTCGCCGCCCCATAGGGCGACGCGAATGGTGCGGCGCGGTTTGACGCCAATCGCCTTCAATATGCGAAGCGCTTCCATCATCGTCGCGCAGCCGATGGCGTTGTCTGTCGCGCCAGTCGCCGCGTGCCACGAATCGAGATGGCCGCCGAGCATGACGATCTCATCCCGCTGATCCGTGCCGGGCAGTTCGGCCACGACGTTGTAAGATGTCTTACCTTCAGGGTAGACGCGGTTGACGATGTTGAATTCCAGTTCGACGGGCGTGCCATCAGCCAGGATGCGCGTGAT
>JBBWZK010000082.1:0-23067 GCA_039648975.1 Blastocatellia bacterium | reverse complement strand
CATGCATACGGCCCATCGACGCCATGCCGCGCTGAAAGATGTTGATCACCCAGCCGAGGGCGATCATCGGCCAGATGAGATAACCCAGATACAGGGTGAACTGCACGAACTGGCCTATGGAAATGCCTGTGCCGGGCGCTTGATTGTTGCGGATGACCAGCGCGCCGCCGTACCACAGCACGGCGATGAAGCCGAGCCCGATGAAGAACTGCAAGATCGGATGAAAGATGCCCGACAGTTTGATCAAGCTCAGGTTGCGGCGGACGGATTCACGGTTGACTTCGCGGAAGCGCTCCATCTCGGCACGCTCCTGCGTGTAGGCGCGAATGACGCGCACGCCGGCTAAGGATTCCTGTGCGCGGTTCGACACCGTGCCGAAATAATCCTGCACCTGCTCGAAGCGGTCGTGAATGCGCCGCGAAAAATAATGTGTCGCCGTAGCGACTAGCGGCATGGACATGAAGGCCAGCAACGTCAGCCGCCAGTTGATCCTCGCCATCAACGGCACCAGCAAGGCCATGGCAAAGACCGTATTCAGCGAATACATCAGTGCCGGGCCGACGATCATGCGCACGGCGCTGAGGTCGTTGGTGGCGCGCGCCATCAAATCGCCGGTGCGATGCGTTTGATAAAACTCGAAGGGCAGGCGTTGCAGATGTTCGTAGAAATCGTTGCGCAAATCGAATTCGATGTGGCGCGACATGTTGATGAGCAGGCGTCGCTGCGTGAAGAGAAAGACGCCCTGCATGAACGTCGCCAGGACAATCAGTGCGCCATACTTAAGCAGATTGACGTTAGCGCCTTGCGCGCTGATGGCATCGGTGGCGCGGCGCACGAAATCGGGCGTGACCAGTTTGAAAATATTGGTCATAAAGACACATGCCGTGCCGAAGATGATCGTGCGCTTATACGGTTTGAAATAGCTGACGAGCTTGCGAAACGGTGTCATCATGGGTCAACCAATCGTCGGACACTATCATTTGCTGCGGCCATAAAAGATTGGCGGGCCGCAGCGATCCCGCCACCTTTGAATTCTAACGACTGCCACTGCCTTGCGAAAGCGCGCCGGGGAGGAGAGGCGACACGGTGACGCAGCGACACGGCGACGCGGTGAAAGACGGTTTGTTGGTTGAGCGATGCCCCACCGCAAACAGCTTGAGTCAAACAGCTTGAGTCATGGTCGCCATATCTCCGGTCGCCGCGTCGCCGCGTCACCGTGTCGCCACGTCGTTTTCTTTGCTGCCGCGCTCGTTCAGGCGTATGTAAGTCAACAGCCCCTTGGCGGCGAGGCGGCCTTTGTCGTCGAAGACATCGCATTCGGCGACGATGATGCGGCGACCATCGCGGATCAGTCGCGCCTCGGCGGTGACCCGGCCTTCGCGGATCGCCGAGAGAGAGTTGACTTTCATTTCGACCGTCGTGAAGCGGTCTTCCGGCTCAGACGCGCCGACGATGGCAAACGCCACTGCCGTGTCGATCAGCGAAGCGATGGCGCCGCCGTGCATCACGCCTTGCAGTTGCTTCAACTCTGTGCGCACCTCGACGCTCAACACGGCGCGGCCCTCCTCGACGGAATCAATCTCGATGCCGAGCAGACGCGGAAAGTGATTGGTCTCGAATTTTTCCTGAATCAGTCGCTGGCGTTCCGGTGTGATTTTCATTTCATTTGTTCGCTTTCGATTTCGTTGCGGCTTTAGTCCGCCGTGGCGCAGCTTTCCTGGTCTGTTCGGTTGATGGCCGGTTTGCCGTATTCGCTTGTGTGGCAATCTTCTTGGCGCTGCCGGCGGCGCGCGCCGGCTTGCGCGCCGGCTTCAGGGATTCGCCTTTGGCTTTTCGCTTAACCGGCGACCATTGATAAACGCTCAGATCGCAATGGCCGCGCCCGTCAAAGACGACGCCTTCGGCTTCCAGCAGGTAGCGTTGCAGTTGCGGTTCCTGAATGATGATGCGGCCCGTCGAGATGCCGCCCTGCGAGTTAATCACGCGATGCCAGGGAATGTGGCGCTCGTCCTGCGGAACCGCGTGCATCGCCCAGCCGACCAGCCGCGGGCTGTAGCGATCATCCATCAATCGCGCAATCTGCCCATACGTCATCACTCGCCCGCGCGGAATTTTCAGAACCATGCGATAGATATGCTCAAACACCTGCTCATACTTTGCGGCGCGGGGACGCGGGCGGTTGGCGACGCGGCGATTGGATTTCTGCGATTCTTTTTTTCGGCTCATCCGTTATTCCATACGCCTCTCGGCCTCGCTCAAACGACTGAACGGCAGGCGCATTGTCGCGTCACCGTGTCGCCGCATCGCCGCCGTTGTGGGCCTCTGTGGTCACGCATAGAGCTTCGGCGGCTCGATGCCGGCCAGCCTGTAATACGTGTACAACTGGCCGCGATGATGTATCTCGTGCTCGGTCATGCCCCACAGCAAGACGATGCGGTGCATCGTTCTGCCGAAGGCTTCGATGTCTTCGTTCAACTGCTCGCGCGTCAGCTTCGCCACTTCAGCCGCCAGACGTGCGTGGCTCTCTTTGTAGGCGCGGACAATCTCTTCGACGCTTGCGGATGACAGATCGAGGTCGCCCTTCTGCATCGTGCCGGCAAGCACTGTGTGAATGATGGCCGATTCGGCTTCGGGGATGTGGCGAACCAACTCGCGCAAAGTGAACATGCCTTCCGCCGGTCGCCAGTCGAGTTTATCGTCGGGGGCGGCGGCCAGCGCGCGCGCCGTCTGTTTGTGAATACGGTTCCAGTTGTTAACGAAATGCTCGGTCTCAGGACAACTCATCGCTTGCTCCCTTTCAAAGAGAAATTCGGCTGCGCTTCGCTGGCTATTATCCTTTGACGGCGCGCGCGCTGCAACCGGAACAGTGGTCAGTGGCCAGTGCTCAGTGGTCAGTTTCTAAATTAAACCGCAAGAGAAAGGGAGGGCGGCAGCTTTTGGAGTGCGGCGACAAGTCGCCGCTTTGTGCAAAGGCGATGACGCAAAGCGGTGACCAGTCACCGCACTCCATATAAGCGAATCTGCTATTCCCTTGCCCTCTGATTTAGTTTGGAGATTTGATAGACAGACGATTTAACCAATGCGATCAATGTTGCTTAATTCTCGCTAACTGACCACTACTGACAAACTGTCACCTGTTCGTGGCAAATTGTGTCCGCGCGCGTAAAGTGGTGATCATCACTTTACGCGATTTCAGGGCGTTGCGGCGCAGCGCTACTACTTTGGGGCAGGCGTCGTAAAGCGCGCTGACACAATTTGTGAGCCCAAGATGCCGAATTTTGTTAGCTTGATGCGCCGAGAATCTATCGAAAGTGAAAGTAGTCCTTTAAGCAATAAGCGATAAGCTGATAGATGAAAAGCCTCTCGCTATTGCGTTGAGAAATCGCTTGAGGGTTGGCACAAGCATTGCTCAAGGTAACAGCGGTTCTAGCAGTTCGACAGTTTGAAAGAAACCTCTTCTGCTCAGAGCAACTGCGGGATGCAGAACTAATGCGGCGGATGGAAGGGAGGATGGGGGCCCTGCCTTCCATTCAAAGCAATTTCACGAGAGGCGAGCAGGCCGCTCGGAGCGAAGTAGCATTACTGAGAGAAGCGACAGACATTAAGTGTTCAGGATGTAGAGGCACAAGGGGGCGTGGCTCTACATCGTGAATCGAAAAGCCGCCGGTGGCAAAACCCATCGGCGGCTTCTATTTTTGCGCCTGCCTTGCCTGCCACATTCTACTTGAGAAAGCAAAACTCAATCTCCTCCTCAAAGCGCAAGAAGATCGGCTAAAAAGCAGACGGCGGCAATCCCCGCTTTTGCCTTTTGCCTTTTGCCTTCCGACCGCAGGTCGGCGGGCCTGCCTGTCGGCGCTCGACGCTTCGCGTTATACTGAGATCATTATGGCGCTGATCGAACGGCGGCGAGCCGAAAACATCACAGGTGATTTCTTCGTTGATTCATCCTGCATCGATTGCGACCTGTGCCGCCAGATCGCCCCGGCGACCTTCAAAGCCATCGGCGAACAATCCGCTGTATACAGGCAGCCGCGCACAGCCGATGAAGCGATGGCGGCGCTCAAAGCCTTAGTTAGCTGTCCGACGGCTTCCATCGGCACGACCACGAGGCTTGACGCGAAACCGGCTGTCAGAGCCTATCCTGAGTTGATCGCCGATGAGGTGTTCTTCTGCGGCTTTGCGGCGGAATCCAGTTTTGGCGCGGCCAGCTATCTCATACGCAGGCCCGCAGGCAATGTCTTGATTGATTCGCCGCGCTTCGCGCGCCCGCTGGCGCGACAGATTGAACGCCTGGGCGGCGTGCGCTGGATGTTCCTGACGCACCGCGACGACGTCGCCGATCACGAGCAGTGGGCAGCGCATTTCAAAGCCGAGCGCGTCCTGCATCGCAAAGACATCACGCGGCGCACGGCCAGCATTGAGCGCGTTGTGACAGGAGACGAAACAACGCCGCTGGCTGACGATTTACTGGTCATTCCGACGCCCGGCCACACGCGCGGTCACGCGGTGCTGCTTTACGACAATCGCTTTCTCTTCTCCGGCGATCATCTGTGGTGGTCGCCAACCTATCAATCGCTTTATGCGTCGCCGAACGTCTGCTGGTACTCGTGGACAGAGCAGACGCGCTCAATGGAGCGGTTGCTCGATGTCGATTTCGAGTGGGTCTTGCCCGGACACGGGCGGCGCGCGCACGGCAGCAGAGCAGAGATGCGCAAGCAGTTGATTGACTGTGTTGCGCGCATGCGTGTGCGGCTCGAAGCCTCTGCCTAATCGTATGCCTGAGCCGCGCCTTGAAGTTTATAATCTACTTCACATTTTCAATCAGGTAGACCTGTGACAGGACGCGAAAGTAGGTGTAGCCATAACCTCTGGCGTCAGTCGTCAACGACGGCTCGTGGATATAAAGCAATCCCGCAGGGTCCGGGGGCATCAACTCTTTCCAGGGCTCGCGGCGTCCAGTCGTCAGGTTGATCTTGGAGACTTTGACGGGCATGCCGCGTTGCACGGTAAAGATCGCCTGATTGTCGGCTGACCAACTGATGGGGATATCCTGACTCTCTAGCGCCAGAAAGGGCCGCGACTCGCCGCCCTCAAGCGAGTGCACCTCGACCTTTTGATTATTCGAGCCGATCTCGCCCGCAAGTACATGCTTGCCGTCAGGCGCGAGCAGCATGACGACCGTGCCCTCCTGCGTCAGTGGTCGCAGTTCATTGTGTTCGAGATCGTAGACATAGCTGCGCCGCTTGTGCCCAGGCTCTTTACCCATGAGCACGACGCGACGCGAATCGGGAAACCACATGCCGGTTTCTCGCCATTCGATCTCGCCGCTGTCAATCGCCTTCATCTCGCCCGCGCCTGTCGGCAACAGCACAAAGCGCGGCGGCGAGGTGTAGCGTTGATTGGCGAGCGCCCAACGGCCATCGGGCGACAGCGACACGGCGTTGCCATCGCCGAGTTTCACCGCCGGCGAGCCGTCCGTCCGGCGCACGTAAACCGTCGGCGTTTTGTCTGTTGCCGTGTTCTCTTCATCAAACAGCAACGTCCGTCCATCTGGCGAGATGTCGCGCAGCCACGACCCATCAAGCCACGACCAATCGCGCTCTGCGGCTTCGCCCGGCGCTAGCGCCCGCATGCCGATGCGCCCATCTTCGCGAGTCACCAGCAGCCGCCCGTCTTTGCTGATATCCTGCAAATTCAAACGGCCCGGCACGCGCGCAATCAGTCGCTCTTTGCCCTGTAAGCTGACGGCGCGCAGGCCGTGATTCAGCGTGTCTTCATCTGCCGTGAACCAGACTTCGTCGCCCGCCGGCGACCACGCCAGCCCGCGCGCACTGAGATACGCTTTTGAGAGCTTGCGACTGTTGCCCTTGAGGTCAACCATCATGACGATGCCGTAATCGTCGAAGCGCTCCACCGGATGATCGATGAAGGCGATCCAGTCACCCGCAGGCGACACGCGCACCTCGCTCAACCAGCCGGACGTATCTCTTTCGTAAAGCACATTACCTATCGGATATTCGAGACGGCACTGTCCCTTGTCATAATGAATCACGGCAAGGTCTTTGCCGCCGGGTGACCAGTCGGCGTCCGACACACCAGTCAGCACTTCACGCGGCGCGCCGCCGGTCAGCGGCATGCGCGCCAGCGTCCCACGGCTCGTAAAGTTAATCGTCGGATTGAGCAGCACCGCCATCTCGCCGGCTGACGAGATGGCCAGCAAGCTCATGTTTTTCAGGTCGAGCGGGCGCGATTCGGGCGTCCCCGGCAAGGAGGTAAAAAGTTCGCTCGGCCTGCCTTCCCACAGCGCCGCATAAACAATCATGCGGCTGTCGGGCGCAAAGCGCGCGGCGGCAATGGTGCCGTTGCGAAACGTCAATTGCTGAAACCTTGGCGGCTCGTTGTGCCCTGCACGCTTGCCGATCAAGTAGCTCGCCAGCATCGCCACAGCGATTAATACCCCGGCGATGGCGACCAGCAGCCAGCGATTGATGCGCCGCGCAGTTGCCTGCGTCTGCGCGGCCAGCGCCAGGGCGGCTTGCTTTTCAGCCGCCGGCGCGGGCATCAATGATTGTGGCAACGCGCTCGCAGTAGCAACCGGCCATGCATGGTTGTCCAGCAACGATACAGGCGGGGCGCTGCCTGCATTCGCCAGCGCGACCGGCGTCACTTCGTCGTCGGCGCGGTTGGCATCAATTGTAGAGGCGGCATCATGCTCTTCTTCCTGCTCGATGATGACGCTCGACCGCTCGCGCACGATGAGCGTGCCGTCGGACAACTCTTTCACTTTAGCAACGAAGCGATAGCCGCGACGCGGGATCGTTTCGATGTACGGATGGCCGCCCTCGCCTTCGCCGAGCGCGCGCCGCAAGGTCGAGACGTTGCGCGCCAGGTTGCCTTCTTCGACGAAGGTATCGGGCCAGACCTCCTGCATCAGTTCGTCTTTGTCGAGCACGCGCCCGCTACGCTCGACGAAAGCGAGCAGAATATCGAAGACCTTGGGCGGCAGCGGCACGACTTTGCCTTCTTTCAACAGCAGGCGGTCTGTCGTATCGACGCGGTAGGGGCCGAATTCATATAGGCGTTTCGCCGGCTTCATCATAGGCGTCTTCCTGGTTCATTCCAAGATCGTTCCAAACTCATTCCGAACGGTTTTCCGAACTTTTTCCGTGAATACGCAAGACTTCGCTTCCAGGATTCGAGTACCCTGCGCCGTGTCGTGAGAAGAGCGAGCGTGGGCGAGTTTGAAGAAGACGCGGCGCGCGGCTCATTTTACCACAGCGGCAACGAGTGACAAGGTAGGCGCGGCAGGCCGGCGACCGAAGCGTTTTCTCTCTCCTCCTGCCTTCGGCAATCCCAGGGGTTCCGGCCTGCCTCGCGCTTGCCTCGTTGCCGCCACACAAGCAAGGTTATGAAGAAACGCACAACCCGTATCACGTTTGAGAGCGAGCGGCTGCTGGTGATTCGCCAGCCGACCAGCCGCGCACGGCGCTGGTGCGCGGCGTGTGACGCTGAAGTGCAGGTCGTCACCGCCGAAGACGCGGCAATTGTCGCCGACCGCTCGCTTGCAGCCATCTGCCGTGAAATCGAAGCGGCGCATTTGCACACCACCGTGAGCGGCGACGGGCAGCGGCTCGTCTGCCTCAACTCGCTGCTCAAACTGAAGTGAACCAACGCGAATGAAACGCTTATTGCGAACATTCAGCAATTCCATTCAACGATTGACAAAAGGAGAAACCTTCATGAACTCGAAACGAATTTTTGCAACTTGTATCCTCACCGCGCTGCTGGCGTTTGCCGTTTCAGCGCAATCCAACGACCGCCGTGCCCTGTGGAAGAAGTACTTCGGGCGCGATGCCGCTGCCGCCCGCATCGGGTCGCCCTCGATAGACGCAGAGATGCAAAGCGATGAACCGCAAACCGAGGTTGCCATCAATGCCACCGGCCCGAAGGGGCGACTCGAAGGCACATGGCTGGCGACCGTGACCTTTACGGATGGCTTTGCCTTGAAGGTGTTGTTTACCTTCATGCCGGGCAAGGATGAAAACGAGGGCACGTTGATTGACACGAACGAGTTTCTGCTGACGCCCGATCCCATCGGCGCACCCGATCAAGGCGTATGGCAGCGCACCGCCGACCGCAATTTCATTGCGACGCACCTGGCCTTTCTCTTCAATTCGGCAGACGGCTCTCCCGCCGGCACCGCCAAAGTGCGCGACGCGATCACGATCAACCAACTCGGTGACCGGTTCACAGGCCGCCAGTTTGTCGAGATATTCGACACCGACGGCGCTTTCGTCGTCTCGTTCAGCGCCACGATGACGGCGGTGAAGCTCAAAGCCGAAGCGCCGCCCGCGCATTGATGGGCCATCATCGCAAAACCATGGATTCACCAATAGACAAGGCGCTGGCGGCGATCATTCGCTGGCCAGCGCCTTCGCTTTTACCTCACAATGAAAGCTCGTCGGTGCTTCGGCTACTTCATGCCGCCGAGCAGGATGGCATTGAACAGGAACTTGAACGTGCCCCAGGTCTGCGCGCGGTGCTGCGTGCGAAAGCCGAAGAGCACGACGCGGCCTTTGCCCATTGTCACGTCAACCAGCGCCGACTTGCCGGCGATGAACTGCGGCCCGAGCAGCCAACCTGACCGCAACGGATTACCGTCAACGTAACGCGCCACAGAACGCGCCCGCGGGTCTGTAATCTCGAATGCAAAAGCACTGACGAGATTGCTGGCCCCGTCGGGCTGGGCGGGCTGGCGCATGGCGTCGGGCGCAGCCGGCTCAGGGCGAGTTTGATTCCTTCGCGGGGTTTCCGGCGCGGGCAAGCTATCGGGATCGCCTACACGACCGCGCCGCGTGCCGCTGACGAAATACAGATCGGCTTCCGGCGGCATCCCGTAAGCAATCGGGCTGGTTGTATCTACCACCGCGCGGAAGATCGAGCCGGGCGCGTAGAACTGATCGCGGCGCACGCCGTCAAGCGCGTTCTTCACCGGCAGATCGAATCGCTTCAGCGCCAGCTCTGAGGCCGAATCCAAACAGATCAACACGCCGCCCGCTTCGACGAAACGCTTGAGCGCCGCGACGCCTTCCTCGCCGATGCCGCCGGTGTATGCTTCAGGGTAAGTGCCTGCACGGTTGCCGGCGATGATCTGCTGCATGGATTGATCGGGCAGGATGATGCAATCGAACCTCTCCTTCAGATTATCGGCGCGCACGTCCGTATCATAGATGTTCTTGTAATCGAAATTAAATTGCTCAAGCACCCAGCGCGTCCAGCCTTCGTCCATCGACGGCGACCAACTGCGATAGAGTGCAACGCGCGGGCTAACGATCAACTCGGCTGAAGCCGGAAAATCAGGCGGCCTGGTGCCCTGTCTGCTGAGGCGAGCCTTTGATTTGCCTGATAATTTAAGGCTCAGGACTTCTCTTTGAGCGATGAATGTGCCGGGGGGAAACTCTTCTGTGTTTATGCGTGTGGCTTTCTGAAGCCGCCAGATATTAGGCCTGCCAATCGTCCCGGAAGAGATATGCAGAAGGCTGTTGATCTCGTTATAAGCATCATTCTCAGCGGACGAAATGAACTCGCTGCCCGGCAATGGACTGTGCTTTTTTTTGTCGCGTGCAAGACTAAGATTCAATGGCGTTATGGATTCTAACAAGCCGCCTGAATCCATTATTTGAAGCTCGGCATCGAAGCGTTGGCCCGCTTCAGTATAATCAACGCCCATCTGCATAGGCAGCGTCCAGCCGGCTACGTCATAGGGTTGTTCAGCCGGGCCGCCCGGATAAATTCTTCGATCAGGATAATGCTGCGCTTCAAACAAACACTTCACATTGGCGCGATAAGGCTGGGCAAGCAGAATGACGTAGTCGCCTCTCTTATATTCCTTCCCATCAACTGAAAAGCCATCATTCGCGCGCTGCACTTCGACGCCTTGCTGCATCAGGATGTTGATCAGCTTATCGACGGTCGGTCGGTCGCGCTGCTCGGCAGGAATGATGTAAGCATACGGCGCATCGCGCTTCCCTGCCTCGATGGCGCGCTCGGCGACGTTGATAAAATTGCGCACGACTTCATCGTGATGCAGCGCCGCTTCTTCGAGCACGGTGCGCGTCGTCACCAGTTCCATGTTCATAATGTCGCGCATCGCCCACGCGCCACCCGGCCACGGGTCGGGATAATTGGTCGCCGCGACCAGCGGATCAGCAAGGCCGCGCGTCGGCGAGCGCAACTGCTCGCGCTTGATCTGCATCGGCGTGGCGATGTTCGCCGACGCCGCTTCTGTAAGGATGCCTACAGAGTTGTGATAATAAGGCGCTGTGCGCAGGCCGCCATGCCACCACGTATCGTAAGTCGAATTGGTGACGATGCCTTTGAAGCCAGCCGCCTGGAGATTCAACGCCATCTTCATGCCAAGCGCGCCGACCGTGCGCAAGATGGTCGGATCAATGTTCGGATTCGACGGATCAAAGAACGGCGGCACGCACATGCGCGAGCCGAATTGCCCCTGCTGATGCACGTCGTAAACGATCTCCGGGAACCATTCGCGCCAGAATAAATTTGAGACGATCTGGGTCTCCACTTGCGTCAGCATGAACCAGTCGCGGTTGTTGTCGTGGCCTGTATAGTGATGATAAAGCTCCGGCGGGTTGCTGCCTTCATATCTGCTGCCGAGCGTCTGGCGATACCACCGTGTGACAATATCAATCCCGTCAGGATTGACCGACGGCACGAGCACCAGCACGGTGTTGCGGAGAATCTCTCTGGTCGCCGATGAATCATCGCTCGCCAGGCGGTACGCCAACTCCATCGCCATCTGCGCGGCGACGATTTCAGTCGAATGAATCGAGCAGGTGATGGCGACGACCGCAGGCGTCGTGCGGATAAGGCGCTCGCGTTCTTCGTTGCTGGCGATCAAGCGCGGATCGGCCAACTTGCGTTGCGCTTCGCGTATGCGCGGCAAGTTCTGTATGTTTTCTTCCGACGAGATGAAGGCGACGATGAACGGTCGCCGCTCGGTCGTCAGCCCCGGCTGATGCACAGAGACACGCCCGGATGCCGAGTCGAGCCGCTTGAAGTAATCGACGATCTGCGGCCAGTCGGCAAGCCGCCGATCATCGCCCGGCGCAAATCCCAGCACGTCGCGCGGCGCGGGCACGGCGCTAGCGCGCGCCGCCTGCGCAATCGAAGCCATGCGCGAGTTGTCAGCTTGCGCCACAGCGGATTGCCAGGCTAGAGCATTGGTCGCCGGCAAGCCAAGCAAGAAGGAACCGATCAGCAGGCTGGAAATCAGACGAGCGCGCGCCATCATCTGTGTTGATAGACCTCGATGTTGGATTGGTCGGGCGCGGCCTCCACTGCCAGGCCGTCCGCTTGCCACCAGTCGCATAAGATGGAAAGAGCCTAGCACATCTGTTAGGCTTGCGCTAATTCGCGTGGCTTTGCGGGCGCACAAGCCAACCGCTCTCGCGCCCAGCGCTGAAGACTTGAGTTCATCCCGGCAAGGAGCATGTTGAAATGATGGCGCGCTTGCGCGGAATTTTCCTGCTGACCTTCTGGTTCACGGCGATTGGCCTGCTTGCGCCTTTTCTGATCGCCCTGCGCTTGCTGACCGGCAACGAAAATATGATCTATTCGCCTGTGCGCCTGTTCGTGCGGTTGGGGCTGGCGCTGGTCGGCGTCAAAGTCGAAGTGACAGGCCGCGAAAAGCTCGACCCGGCGCAGCCTTACATCTTCACGCCGAACCATCAGAGCTTGATTGAAGTGCCGCTCTTCGTCACCTATCTCGGACGTAATCCAGCTTACCTTGCCAAAAAAGAAGTCTTCAAGTATCCGATCTTCGGCTACGGCATCGGCCTGATGGGCGTCGTGCCCGTAGACCGCAGCAACAGCCCGTCGGCGGTCGAGAGCGCCAAAGTGGCAACCGAATTATTGCGCCAGGGCAAGTCTTACATCGTCTATCCCGAAGGCACGCGCTCGCCTGATGGCCGTCTGCTGCCGTTCAAGAAAGGCGCATTCATGATGGCCATTGAGGCGGGCGTCCCGGTCGTCCCGGTGACGGTTGCCGGCGCGACAAAGATCATGCCTAAAGCCAAAGTCGAAGTGCATCCTTCAACCGTGCGCCTGACCATACACGATCCCATCCCGACTATCGGCTATTCACGAGACAACGTCGCCGAACTGATCGAGCAGGTTCGCAAACAGGTGCTCTCGGCGCTCGAAGATCAGTCGAATGAGCCAGGAAGCCAGCCGGCGCAACGAGACCACGAACAATCTGTTTGACAGGCAAGCGTCTCTGCACAGTGACCGCAAGAAAATGCTTTGGTATCGGCCAGGCGCGTTACATAATTGTGGAGAGCGAGGAAAGCTTATGCAAGAGAAGTATGTTGAACAGCAAGACGGCGGCTATTGGATTCGCGGGACGCGCGTCTCGCTTGATTCCATTGTTCACGCATTCAAACGAGGAGCCGCACCCGAAACCATCCGGCGGTCATTTCCACTGCTGTCACTTGAAGAAATTTATGGCGCGATCACTTTTTATCTTCAGCACGAATCAGAAATCAATGCATTTTTGCAACGCTCAGAAGCCGAGTTTGACGCGCAGGCAGAGGTGCGCCAGCAACTCAAAGACAGTCAGCCGGAGTTGTACGAACGCATTGCCCACGCACGCCAGGAAAACGAACCCACACGCTGATGAAAATCCACTTTCAGGCTGATGCGGATCTCAATGAAGAAATTGTGCGGCGCTCTGCGTTTACATATTTTTGCGATCTTCATTACATCAACCGAAAAAGCCAACATTCTCAAAGTCGCGGCCCAGCACCGCGCGTGCATCGCCAGTCAACCACTTGTTCAGAATCGTCGCGTAGACTGAGCGAAAGTCTACGGTGAACTTCAGATTGTCAGCGTCGTCCAGATCGGTCGCCGCAAGCGATGGCTGCTGACCATATAAACCGCCATGCACCGCATCGCCGATCACCAACAGCGGCGAAGCCGTGCCGTGGTCTGTGCCGAGCGAGTTGTTTTCACCTGGCCGCCGCCCGAATTCCGACCATTGCAGCACGATCACTTTGTCTGCCAGATCGTGCTCAACCAGATCGCGATAAAACGCTTCGACGGCATCTGAAAAATCCTCTAGCCGGTCAGCGTGCTGGCCCGCCAGTTTGTTATTGCCGTTGACCTGATCCGAATGCGTGTCGAAGCCGCCCATCTGCAAGTAAAGCAGGCTCACCTCAGGAATCGTCGTGATCACTCGCGCCAGCATTTGCAGGCCATCGGCCAGGCCATTGTTATCGGGATACTGTATGGTCGAGGTATAGCCGTCGAGCGCCGTGCGAAATTGAATCGCCCCATTAATGGCATCAAAGCCGATGCGCGCTTCGCTGCCAACCAGGCTGCCGGCGGCAAAACTGCGCTGGTGCAACGCCAGCAGGGCATTCAGTTTGTTGGCGCGATTATCAGGATAATTGTCGTCGGTTTGCACGCCGTAAGCTTCAAAGTTCGGCACGCTTGGCACCACCACTTTCGTAGACAGCAAGGTCTTCGGCAAGCGGTCGTCAACCGCAATCGCCGTCAGTCCCGGCCTGCCCAACAATACGTCGTCTGCGTTACGACCGAGCCACCCATCAACCGGCACGTCTTCCCTTTTGCCGGCGTGCCAGATGTCCGCCGATTCAAAGTGCGAGCCGCTCGGCTCAGGGTAGCCTGCGCCAAGCACGACGGCGACTTTGCCTGCGTCGTACATCTGCTTGAGCTTGCCCATCGCTGGGTGCAAGCCGAACTCGTTCGAGATGATCGTCGAATTGCCCTGCGCATCTTTGAGTTCGCTGTCTTTGATGCCGAGCATCGGGCGCAAGCTGAAGTAGCGCGCGTCTGTGTAGGGGATGACCGTGTTGAGTCCATCGTTGCCGCCCGAAAGCTCAATGACGACGAGCACACGGCGACCGGCGACCGGCTGCAATGATTGCGCACTTGCGGTGCTGAAAAAGATTCGCGGCAGAACAAGGCTGGCGCTCACGGCGGTGAGCGATTGCTTGATAAACATTCTTCGGTTGGTCGGCATCGCTTCCCTCCTCAATTCATTTGAAACTCCGGCAAGCACATCATCAGATAAAGCAGCCCGCGCACCTGCTTATCAATCGTCTCATCGTTGACCACGAAGGCGACGTGCGCGCCGTCATCGTCGGTTTCAAGATAGTCAACCAACAGGCGCACGGTGTCGTCGCCAAGCGGCAGCGGGCCGAGCAGCTCGAGGAAATTCCGCACAGTCTTTTCAGGGCTCGCGTCCACATACGCTTTGAGCGTCTCGCTGCGAAGGCGCGCGCCTATCGCGTGCTTGTCGTTGTCGCGGTTGCTCACCAGGGCGTTGGCAAAGTTGTAGCGCTCCAGCACGGTCGCCGTGTTGAGCCAGCCAAGATTAAGCTTCCATCCCGACACGTCGAAAGGGTTGAGCAGATCAAGCCCCATGCGGCGAAACTGGTTATAGAGATCGTAGTCGCCGTTTTCGATGTTGCCGGGATTATAATCGGCAGCCAGCAGGCGAATCGCGCCGGCGATCAACTCCGCAGGGCTTTTCACCAGAGCGAATCGCGCCCGCAGGCTGAAGAATTCGTCTGACGTGAAGAGCGCGCGAAGCAGTGATTTGATCGAATGGTCATTGCTGAAATAAACATTGGCGAATTTCTCGATGGTTGCTTTGTCTTCGGGGCTATCGTTGAGCGGGTAGACGAAAAACTCGAAGAGCTTCTTGACCAGGAAGCGCGCCGTCGCGCGCCGCGCGCAAATGACCGTGACCACGTCTTCGCCGCTGAAGTTCGCCTGTTGGCCGTAGACTTCTTTCACGGTGTTGTCGTGCTCATTTTTTTCGATGAAGAAATTGGCGCGCGCCTTCTTGCCCTCTTTCTGTTTGAACTTCCAGCCGGTGAAGGCGCGGGCGATCTCTTTGACATCGCGCTCGCTGTAATTGGCTTCGCCGGTCACCGCATCGCGTATGCCCATCGTGAACAACTCTTGTAACTCGCGGGCGAAATTTTCATTCGGGTCGCCGACCACGTTGGTGATGCCGTCGAGCCAGACGAGCATCGCCGGGTCCTGTGCAACTTTGAGCAGGAGCGTGTCGAAGCGGTCGAGCGCCGACGCCCGCAGCGTTTGATTTTGCAGGTACATCAACGCGTAAGGCACTTTGTCGAGCGCCGAGGCAAAGTGGTTATGCCAGAAGAGCGTCATCTTCTCTTCAAACGGGCGGGCGGTCAGCACCATGCGGATGACCCACCAGAGTTGCAGGTCGTCGTTCGGCGTGAAACGTTTCGGGTTGAAACTCTTTTGCAGACGGCTTTCCATTGCGGAATTATCGATGGTTTCGTAATTGAGCAGCGCGTCGACGGCGCGCTCGCGGCTTTTGAGCGGCAGCCCCTTGATCTCGTCGGGCGAGCCGCCAAAAGCCATGCGGCGCAGCAAGTGTGCAGCATCGTCATAAGTCAGGGCAGGCATACGCAGGCTTCTCCTTTTGCCGCCGATGGAAAGGCGGCGACCCGGCAGTGGTAATTTTGATGTGAGGGTGAAGCTTCGGCAGTATCAACGCCGACTGAGGCCAAGGATATTGAGTGAGGATTGCCGGCCTGCGTTGGGCCTTGTAAGGGCGGGGCGCGTTTTGATTTTCTTGAGTTCGCGCCTGTTGTTTTTCCGGTACGGCGGCCACTATAGCACACTCCACAGAGGGAATGAAGGGTTGTTTGCAGGCAAGCAAACCAGGGGAACAACGCCCACAGTCACTCGCAACACTGTCTCTTTCTGTTCTGAGCCGCAAGTATACAAAGGCCGGAAGGGAACACTAATCTCATCTCCTTCTCATAGCCAATTGGCGGATTTATGGCGAGCTAAAAAACTTGCTCATCAAAGTCTTAATCGCTATGATACACGCTCAAATCTATAACAACAGTGAAGCAACATTCTGGGAGGTGATCACGTTGGCTGAGACCATCCAATCTGAAACCTGTGAATCAAAGAAGCTGGTCAGCAATCTGCAAGAGATAGATGTCAGTAAAATTCCCAGCCCGGTGCTTGCGAGGTTGATTGAAGAAGTTCGCAACGAAGAAGAATTGAACGCGCAAGCCTACAACCGAATGCACAACCGACATAACCGTTCCAGGTAGCTGATGGCTTTATGTGAGCCGTACTGTGATTGAGCTTGATACTGTTCTGATAAAAGTTGCCAGCCGCTGCAACATCAATTGTGACTACTGCTACGTCTATAACATGGGAGATACGGGCTGGCGTGACATGCCCGGTCAGATTTCCCATAAGACGATACAAGTGGTTGCTGATGCTCTGGGCGAGTTGTCGCACGCACAGAACCGCCGCTTCGCCGTTGTACTTCACGGAGGGGAACCACTTTTACTTGGTCCGGCCAAACTGAAACACCTCATTCTGCAACTACGCAGCGCACTGCCGGATGATTGCTCTATTGGGCTTCAAACGAACGGTCTGCTGATCACTGAAGACATTCTCGACATCTGCTCTGATACCCGGACGACTATGTCTGTCAGCCTTGATGGCCCGCGCCACATTCATGACCAGCACCGCCTTGGACACCAGGGGCAAGGCACTTACGACAGGGTGTTGCAAGGGCTTGATCTCTTACGCCGTCACGTCGATTCAAGCTTTATATTTTCTGGATTACTAGCGGTCATTGATCCTGAATCCGACCCTGAAGAGATATATGATTTTTTCAAACAGTTGGATGCACCGGGCGTAGATTTTCTTTACATGGACGGAAACCACTCGCGTTTGCCACGCGGCAAGGCATCGCTTCAATCTACGGAGTATGGCGGCTGGCTTGCCAGGTTATTGGACATTTATCTTTTTGACCCGAAGCCCCTTCGTATTCGCTTTCTTGACGATTTGATCAAGGTGATTCTCGGCGGCAGTGGGATGAAGGATGGCGTTGGCCTTACGGACTTTGGGGTTTTGATCATTGATACGGATGGGTCTATAACAAAGAATGATACGCTCAAGAGTTCGTTTAACGGCGCGGATCGGTTTACGCCGTCATGGTCTGTTCACACTCATCAATTGAGCGAAATACTCAACTCAACTGAATTCGCTGATTATCACGCTTCACAGCGTCCCAGCAGTATCGTTTGCCGGGACTGCCCGGAACTGAAGATATGCGGCGGCGGCATGACGCTGCACCGATGGCGTGATGATAATGGTTATGATAATCCTTCGGTTTACTGTGCCGATCAAAAGCTACTGATCGAGCACATTTGGGAGCAATTGGCCCGCATCCAAACATGGTCTTAATTTCTGCCAATGCCCTGACGCTTTTGTCGTGTGAATGCTTCTTTGAGCCTTTCCAGTATTTTGTTTCGCCTGAAGGATTCGACCAGGAAGTGAGCCTGGAAATATTAGAGTGGCTCGAAAGCGCTGCGCCCTGGAAATTAGTGGAGACAGATTTTTATGAGCAATACGAATTCAACTTTCTGGATGCTCGGCTACCCCCTCATCTTGCTTTCCTTCAGGAAGAATCCTTCCTGGCTGAAGTGCGAACGAAAGCTGCAATGATTTTTCGAACTAAGTTGAGCGAGCGCATCGATTTCAATGCCCATAAACTCGTCGCCGGACAACGCATCCGCCTGCATAACGATTCCATACCGGGACAAGAAACTCACCGATTGCTCATCCAATTCAATCGAGGATGGGATGATGAGCAAGGCGGGCTGCTGATATTTTTCAATAGCGCAAAGCCTGCTGATGTTCATAAGGTCTTCCGCCCCTTCCACAATAGCGCCGTCGGCTTTGCGATTTCGCCAAATTCCAACCACGCCGTTTCGACTATACATAGCGGCGAGCGATTCACATTGGTCTTTTCCTTTTACGAAAGAAATGGTCATGTCTGAACTGATCGCGCACATCGAATCGGCGCTTGCGGATATAACTGGCCGGCTCTGGTTTCCGGATTTAACCGAGGAGCTGGTGCAGACGAAATGGCAGGAACTCACATGCGCTCTTGACCTGACGCCCAGTGACTATGCGACCTCGCGAATTTTATCAGCCAATAAAAATGCGCTCCGTGAAGTCGTCATGTATCTTCCCACCATGTTTGATAACGGCAAGGCTGAACCGGCCATCGCCATTGAATTGCTCACCGGTGACGCGCTTCGACGATATAAAAGCGAGGGCATCAGATTTTACAGCAGTGAAGAAATCGTCAAGACTTCGGTTTTAGAGTGCATCAAAGCCGCCTTCGCCATTTTGCGTTGCGTGCCCAGCCTGCAACGCAGCGTGGCGGCGCTGGTGAGAGTTCTGCACATCATCAAACCGGAAAACGAAGACTACGACATTAGCTTCAGCGAGCCACATATCCCGTTTTCTATATTCGTGTCAGTCCCAGAAAGGCGAGTACGGGCTGACGCATTACGAGTGGCTGAAGCCATAGTCCACGAAGCCATGCATCTCCAGCTTACGTTGCTCGAACGGGTTGTTCCTCTTGTAGAGTCAGCGAGGGAGCTATACTTTTCACCCTGGCGTGATGAGCACCGCACCGCGCAGGGCATCCTGCATGCCCTCTATGTTTTCAGAGTGATCGATTCTTTTTTGCAAGAGCTATTGCCCAAAGAAGCTTTGCCCATAGAATCTCTTGACTATATTAAAGGGCGATGTGTACAGATTGCCGGCCAGATACATGAAATAAATGCTTTCAAAGGCTGTTCAGATTTAAGCGTGCCGGGTGCTAGTTTAGTAAGGCATCTTCTTGCTTGAAGATTTTCAAAAGATCAAGTCAGCAAAAACTCCTGATATTATGCGGAAGTTAAAATGACACTCCACTTAAATAGTTTCGTTTAGAAAATTTCAGGCCGCTGCTGTGGAATAGTGTTCTCATCAAGATGGATTGTCTTTCAGACCCGAATAGGTGTTTAATCTGCTGGTGCTCTTGCATTGCCACAAAGAAATGCTCTGTTCGGAAAGGATGATATCTCGATAGATGAAATCACTCGCACTCGAAACATTTCGTTTAAAAAACTTCAAGGCGATCCAAGACAGTGGCGTGGTTCATTTCACGCCTCTTACCGTCTTTATTGGTAATAATGGGTCAGGCAAAAGCAGTCTGATCGAAGGGCTGGAGACCTTCAGAGGTATATCCGTAGATGAATTAGTAGAAGTGATGGGAGACTTTCGTGGTTATGAACACATCAGATATAAAGGGTTATCCCGCAACTTAGTCTCAGCAAGGAAAAAAGGAAGTAAGCGTCAGCAATACGATGATTCGATCAGTTTTGAAGTGAATGGGCATTACGCAAAGAAACCCTACACAGTCAAAACGGAGGTTGGGTTAAACGATGATAAGAATGTGTTCATCTCCCATGAAGAGGTGACCGTAGGGAAACAGGTCCAGTTTACTCGTGACGCTAATGGGCGCGTCAAATTCCAAGGCAAAGTACCTGCTAAATTTGGCAGTGTGAAAATTGAACCGAACGTTCCTATGGATGATGGTTTATCAATCATTGGTGCAATACCCTACCTGGATAAAATAGTTTCAGATTGGCAGTTCTTGAATCTAGACCCAGGGGCGATGGGTCAGCCCGCTCCTCCATATAGCACCAGAAAAGTACAACTAAACAAAGATGGCTCTAACATTGCCGAGTATTTGTTGGAGATCAAGAAGAATGACCAATTAGCCTTTGAGGGAATCATCGAAACCTTAAGATACATACTTCCTTACGCACAAGACTTACAACCAACTCTAGTCTCTGGCTCAGAAATCAACCTTGAAATGAAGGAAGGCGAATTCACAGTTCCCGGTTGGTTGCTATCGACAGGCACTCTTCGACTCGTCGGTATATTGGCGCTGTTACGACATCCGAAGCCACCGCCGCTAATAGTAATCGAGGAGATTGAGAATGGGCTTGATCCGCGTAGTGTCAGTCTGATCGTTGATGAAATACGCAATGTCTTAGAAGCTGGTAAGACACAGATCATTGCAACTACGCATTCTCCTTACCTTTTGGACTTACTTGATCTGTCCCATATAGTGCTTGTTGAACGAGCCGATGGGCAGCCACCCACATTTATCCGCCCTGCGGATCAGGAGTCTTTAAAAGAATGGGCAAAAAAGTTCAGCCCCGGTCAGCTTTACACCATGAGCGTCCTGAGCCACAAAGACAACACTTAAAGATCGGCTTGATCTTGGAATGCCAGCCAAGTGGCCCGGACCAACAGGTATGCAAACACTTAGTTGAGCAACTTCAGCCGAGGACCGACGTTATCCCCATCACCTTGGGAGATAAAGGTAAACTTATAGATGGCTGCGGTAAGGCAACCGCTCTATTACTTGATGTGCATAAGTGTCAGCGTGTCGTCATTGTATGGGACGTTCGACCACCCTGGAGTCGACAAAACCCGCGAGCGAAGGAATTCTGCCTTCACGAAGAGCGAGAAGGAATTTTTCAGTCTCTGGAAAAGGCGGGCGTCAACCGCTCGAATGTACGTCTTGTTTGCATATGTCAAGAATTGGAGGCATGGTTGATTGCAGATAACCAAGCTATCATTCAAGCGATCTCAAGACCTAGCCGCAAAAAACCAAGGATTCCGGAAGAGAAAAATCCTGAATCAGTAGGCGATCCTAAGTCAAGGTTAATTGAAATTTTTCGGCAACATAATCACTGTCCATACCAAGCGAATGTCCATGCCCTAAAGATTATTAAAGAATCGAATTTCAAAAAGCTCAGAAGGTGTCAAAGTTTCATACGGTTCGAAAATGCCATAGATATAGAGTTGTAAGCTCGGAGGAGCATTACAGCCTGAATGAAGCAATGGACAGGTAGATCGTACTTTCTTAAATATACCTGCAATCATGGGCGCTCATCTGTGGCATCGGCTCGTCCCTAAAGAACCCCTCTTTTCGCATCCATCCTATGGCTTGGCATAGTTTCCCCTTGACAATCTACAGGAGCCGCTTTATCATCGCTTCCTGTAGATAATCTAGGAGAGGGTTCATGGCCAAGCAAAACACTGAGCTGGCAAAGCAAAAGTCCGACCTGCTGCAAGGCACGCTCGATATGCTGATCCTGAAGACGCTCGCCCTTGAGGCGATGCACGGCTGGGGTATCGCGCAGCGCATACAGCAAATCTCTGACGGTGTGCTCAACATCAATCAAGGCTCGCTCTACCCGGCGCTTTACCGGCTCGAAGGCAAGGGCTGGGTGGCCGCAGAGTGGGGCAGTTCCGACAACAATCGCCAGGCGAAGTACTATTCGCTCACCCGTGCCGGGCGCAAACAACTTGCCGATGAAGAGGAAAACTGGAGGCGGCTCTCGACGGCGATCACGCAGGTGCTCGAAACATCTTAGCCGGAGGTTCGTCCGATGTTCAGAAAACTTTGGCACAGCGCACAGGCCGTCTTTCGCAAAAATGACATGGAGCGCGAGATGGATGTTGAGTTGCGCTTTCATATCGACATGGAAGCAAAAAAAAATATGCAGCGCGGCATGAGTGAGAAAGAAGCTCGCCTGGCAGCCCTGCGCAGTTTCGGAGGTGTTGAGTTGACTAAAGAACAATGTCGCGATGAGCGCGGCGGGCGCTTCATTGAAACCACTCTGCAAGACCTGCGCTATGGGGCGCGCGTGCTCAGGCGTAATCCCGGATTCACGCTCGTGGCGCTGCTGACGCTGACCCTGGGGATCGGCGCAAACACCGCCATCTTCAGCGTCATCTATGGCGTGCTGATGCGCCCGCTGCCTTACGCAGACGGCAACCGGCTCGTCATCCTTCATCAACAAGCGCCGCTCGTCCGTGTCGATGACATGGGATTTTCTGTCAAAGAGATCAACGATTACCGCGAGCAGGCGCAGACGTTCGACGAGATCGTCGAGCATCACTCCATGTCATTTATCTTACTGGGCGGCGAAGAAGCGCAGCGCGTCTCAACGGCGGTGGTGTCGGCGAACTTCTTCGACATGCTCGGCATCAAGGCGCTCTACGGGCGCACGTTTCTGCCGAGCGACGACGAGAAAGGCGCGGACGCCGTTCTGGTTCTCAGTTACAATTATTGGAAGCAACAATACAAAAGCGACCCCAACATCGTTGGCCGTGTCTTTCGCATGAATGACAAGCCGCACACCGTCGTCGGCGTGCTGCCGCCGATTCCGCAGTATCCGAGCGAAAGCGATGTCTATATGCCGACGGTCGCCTGTCCGACGCGTTCATCCGACCGCTTCATTGCCAATCGCACCTTTCGCATGATGAACGTCTTCGGCAGGCTGAAGCCGGGCGTGACGGTCGAGCAGGCGCGCGCCGATCTGTCGGCCATCGCCGCCAACTTGCAGAGGGCTTACCCCGACGCTTATCCCGAAAATCGCGGCTACGCGGCGACGCTTGCGCCGTTGCAGGAAGAGTTGACGCGGCAGGCGAAGCCAACGTTTTTGATTCTGCTCGGCACCGCGGGGCTGGTGTTGCTGATTGCCTGCGCCAATGTGGCGAATCTCACATTGGCAAGATTGATGCAGCGCGAGCGCGAGATGGCGATTCGCGCGGCGATGGGCGCGGGGCGCGGGCGGCTGATACGCCAGTTGCTCACCGAAAGCACGATGCTGGCGCTCGCCGGCGGCGCGCTCGGCTTGCTGGTCGCCGCCTGGGGCTTGCAGTTGCTGGTCACCTTCGCGGCGCGCTTCACACCGCGCGCTCATGAAATCAGCATCGACGGATTTGTATTATTGTTCACAGTTCTGGTTTCGCTCGGCACCGGCCTGATATTCGGCTTGATGCCGGCGCTCGGCTCGGACAAAAACCTTGCCGGGGCGCTCAAGGAAAACAGCCGCACGACGGCGGGCGGGGTTCGCCATCGGGCGCGCAGCCTGCTGGTCGTCGCGCAGGTCGCCTTGTCGTTTATGCTACTGATGGGCGCGGGGCTGATGATGCGCAGCCTGCTCAAGCTGCAATCGGTCAATCCCGGCTTTAATCCCGAAAACGTCTTGACCTTGCGCGTCAGCCCGAACTGGTCGCGCCACGCGACGAACGAGCAGTACCGCGACTTCACGCTGCGTCTGCTCGACCGAGTCAAGTCACAGC
>JBBWZK010000031.1:0-4144 GCA_039648975.1 Blastocatellia bacterium | reverse complement strand
TTCGTTTCCGAGCTGAGTTCTTCAATATCTTTAACCACCCAAACTTTGGCAATCCTACCAACCTCCTGACCAGTCCGCTGTTCGGCCGCTCGACGCAAACTCTGGCGAACAGTCTGGGGTCAGGTGGCGCGAGTGGCGGCTTAAATCCTCTCTATCAGGTTGGCGGCCCGCGCTCAATCCAGTTGGCACTCAAGCTTCTATTTTGAACAAGCGAACTGCACGGGGACATCAGTCTCAGTAAGGATACTTCCTTCTGTATTTTTCCCGCGGGTCACAATTTAATTATCCCACGTTTGATTCCGATCGTTACCGCATGGGTCCGATCATTGGCACTAAGCTTGGAGAGAATGTTCTTGACATGCCCCTTTACGGTGTCTTCTGAAACCGAGAGATGGCTGGCGATCAGCTTGTTAGAGTTTCCGTCGGAGATTAACCGAAGGACCTCGATCTCGCGCGCGGTCAGCGCGTCGTCGCCGAGATGGTTGGCGAGTTGCGCGGCGACCTCTTGACCGATGCGCTTGCGACCCGCATGAACATCACGAATGGTTGTCAGAAGTTCCTGCCGCAAAAGACTCTTCAACAGGTAGGCCTGGGCGCCGGCTTTGAGCGCACGCATCGCCTGAACGTCGCCCTTGTAGGTCGTCAGCACAATGATGCGCGCGTCTGGAAACTCACTGCGAATGGTGATCAGCGCTTCGATCCCATCGAGTTCCGGCATCTGAATGTCCATGAGCGTAACATCCGGCCTTAGCGTTCTAAACAGTTCAATCGCCTCGCGTCCATTCGATGCTTCGGCTACAACTTTCATGTCCGCTTGCGTTGCGACCAGTGCAGCGATCCCATCGCGCAAGAGCGCATGGTCATCAACGGTGAGAATTCGAATTGGATTAGCGCTTACACTCATGGCTCGGTTCCTGACCTCAAGGTTGTAGGCGACCTCAGGTTGATGCGGCTCGGTCGTCGAGACCTTACAAGTTCAAGCGCTTCGCCACTATTGCCTGTTCGTCACTGCGAGTCGTGCTTTGCAGTCAGTCGTCGTGAGGCCTCGCCTCTTGTTGCTTATCCCTATGGTCGCCTCCCGGGATAACGGCTTGATCGCCTCATTCTATAACGCCGCGTTTGTGTGAGGCAACAATAAGAGTTCTGTTGAACCCATCAATCACATCAGAAACCTGAGACCGCAACTTCACCGCATATTTCATTGCTCAAATAGCCAGCCGGTAGCGGCTCATTGTAATTCGTCGTGCCGATGCTTGCCTTTGCGTGCGCCATATCTTTTCTCCAAAACCTCGCCGCTGCAGTATGCTCTCCCGCTTGCGGGGGAAGAAATCAAGACATCGCCCCCGCGCTCGGCAGCGGCTCGGGCGGCAGCGGGACGAACTCCGCATTATCCAGATCCGGCAGCTTCATGCGCCCGGCACGCCAATCCGCCTTCGCCTGTGCGATGCGCTCCTTTGAGGACGACACGAAATTCCACTCGATGAAGCGCTCGCCTACTGGCGCCCCGCCCAACAGCATCAGCATGCTCTGCACCGTCGCTTGCACTACGGCCTCCGCGCCGCTACTGAACACCGCCATCTGCGTCGCCGTGATCTCGCGCCCATCCGCTGTGACCGCGCCGGAGACGAGATAGGCCGCGCGCGCTGCATACTCGCGCGGCAGCGCGATACGCGCGCCGGGCTCCAGCGCAACATGCGTATAGAACAAAGGCGAATGTGTCTTCACTGCGGCGCGCAAACCGAACGCCTCGCCGGCCAACAGCCGCAGAGAGACGCCGCCGTCACGATAAACCGGCAGCTCATCGCCCTCGTGATGCGCGAAGGCGGGCGCGGTTTCTTCCTCGCCATCGGGCAGCGCCACCCAGGACTGGATTGCGTGCAGCGGCCCGCCCTCGCGGCGCGCCCGCTCGAAGCGTTCGGAATGCGTGATGCCGCTGCCGGCGATCATCCAGTTCATCTCGCCCGGCCGGATCACCTGCTCCACGCCCGTTGAATCGCGATGCACGATCTCACCTGCGAATAGATAGGTGACGGTCGAGAGCCCGATATGCGGATGGGGGAGCACATCGACTTCGCGTGCCAGGCCCCTGGACAGATCGACCGGCCCCATATGATCGAAGAAAATGAACGGCCCCACCATGCGCTGCCTGGCGAATGGCAAAACGCGCCCAACCTCGAAGCTGCCGATGTCGCGTCGCCTTTGATCAATCACCAATTCAATCATTATTTCATCTCGGAAACATCTTGATGCGCAGCTTGATTTCGTAAGGGGCGCCCCTTGTGGGCGCTAAGTCGACGAGGCTGGCTGGAAATTCTGTCCGCGCCCGGCGTCACGCTGCGACCGACAGCATGACTCTCATAGTAGCTCTCGCTTTCGGAGGGGAACTTTCCGGTCTTCACATCGCGGTCGTAGGCGTTGAGCGCGGTCTGAATGACCTCGAACGCATTCGCATAGGTTCTCAGGAACTTTGGCCGGAAGCCCGGATTGAGCCCGATCATGTCCTGGTAGACGAGAACTTGCCCGCTCACCTGTGCGCCGGCGCCGATGCCGATTGTAGGAATCTTCAGAAGCTCCGTAACCTTCCGCGCGGCCTCTGCCGGCACACACTCAAGCACGAGCGCGAAGCATCCAGCGGCCTCGAGCTCGCGGGCCTGCGAGGCCAGCATCTTGACCGCTGCCTTGGTGCGAGCCTGCACCTTCATCCCCCCGAGCATGTGGAGCGATTGGGGTGTGAGACCGAGATGCCCCATCACAGGAACTCCCGAGTCGACGATGTGCCGAACGATCTCCGTATGCACGCGCACGCCCTCAAGCTTGACCGCATGCGCGCCGGCACACATTAACTCCTGAACCGCATCCATCGCTTCTTTCAGCCCCTTGCGATAGGAAAGGAACGGCAAATCAGCAACGATAAACTTGGCGGGAGCGCCCCTGGCTACGGCTGCGGTGTGCAGCGTCATCATCGCGATGGTGGCCGCAAGCGTATTGGGGTGCCCGTGCATGGTCATGGCCAGACTGTCGCCGACCAGGATGCAATCAATGCTCGACTCCGCCACGGCGCGTGCGCTCGAGTAGTCGTAGCAAGTGACCATAGAGATCTTGCGCCCCTCATCCTTCATCTTCTGATAATCGAGTACGTTCATGGAAGAGCCGCTCCTTTCCCCTCGCTCCTGCGCGCTGCACACGCCGACGCGTTACTTATCGCAGCCTCGACCTTAGCAATCTCTGACCTTAGCAATCTCTGAGCCGCAACAATCAACCTTCGCTACCTCCTTCATGCAAGTTACCTCACTTTATTTTTTCGATCCCAGCTTTGCGTCTGCCGAAGAGCGATTATCAGCCTGGAGGCGCCGATGATTGCGAATCAAAGAATATCTTCATCGGTTTCAAGCAAGCAATGAGCACAATGATCACCACGCAAACCCAGGCGATGATCATAAAACCGTCCATGTAGGCGAGCGTGTAAGCCTGCTGCCTCACCTGTCCACCAAGCAGTGCGGCCGAACGTCTCTGCGCTTCATCCATTCCTGCGGAATTGGCGCCGACAGCGCCGGTGAGCAACCTCAGGCGCTCGTCGGTCAGCCAGTTGCCAGTCTCGACGTGCAGCCCGATTAAATTCGAGTGAAATTGCTCGCGCACCGAAATGAATCTCTGCATGAAGGCGGTCCCCACTTCACCTCCGAATAGCCTGATGCAGTGAATGACCGCGGAATAAGTGAGGACATCTATCGGTCTCAGGATCGCTCCCGAATTGACCGCTTGCTGGACGATTGATCCGACCATGGCAACGAATGTCACTGACAGGCCAACGCCGATAATCAGTTGTGAAGTCCAGAAATTATCGCCCGCCCACGCGCTCGTAAGCTGTGTGTTTATCAGGCAAGCGATGGCGACGGTTGCAAATCCAACAGCAAGTATCAATCGGTTATCAATACGCCGCATCAGCCACGCCGCAACGATGCCGACCATTAGCTGCGGCCCGACGACCCACAGCAGCACCCGACCGGTCTCAAGCGGGCGATAGCCCTGGGTCGCGCCGAGAAAGGCTGGAATCAGCAAGGCAATGGCGAGCAGCACGAAACGGAATGAGAACAAGCTGGCCCCCAGGATGAGTGTGTTTCTCTGCCTGAGGAACGGAATATTC
>JBBWZK010000003.1:0-4188 GCA_039648975.1 Blastocatellia bacterium | reverse complement strand
TGGTAGTCCTGCTCAGCCGACTAGGACAGCGGCGACCAGTCGCCGCACTCCATAACCGTAGTCCCTCTTTTAATCGCACCCACCGCCAGGCGACATCGCAAAATGTTGTTGACATGAATTTCACATCGCAGTAAAATCGCCGCACTTAGTTTTTTCATTGTCTAAAGTAAGTTAGATTGCGAGGCTTCATGAGAAAACTGGACTTCGACAAGCTGCATACGGCGAGCAAAGACCGAATGCGCGACATCAATGAAGCCATCGTCCTCAATCTCATACGCGAACATCAGCCCATCTCACGCATACAGATTAATCGCACAACCGGATTGAAGCTCAGCACGATCACGGTCATCACGCGGCGGCTGATGGACAAAGGCTTGATCATTGAGCAGGGCGTTGCGCCTTCCAACGGTGGGCGCAAGGCGCGCTTGCTCGGCCTTCGGCCTGAGAAAGTTTGCGTCGTCGGCATTGACATCGGCGTCACGCGGACGACGCTGGCGCTCGGCGACTTTAACGGCGAGATCGTTCATCAACAAGTTCTGGCGACGGGCCGCCGGCCTCTGCCTTTCATCGACAAGCTGATTCAATCGGTCGAGCGGCTGATCGTTTCGCAAAAGGATCAAGTCGAGTTTGAAGGCGTCGGCATCAGCGCCACAGGCATCGTCGATTCGGCCAACGGCAGGATCGTCTTTTCGCCTAATCTCGGCTGGCAGGACGTCGACATCCGGGCCATGTTCGAGAAACGCCTACAGCTTCCCATCACCGTCGATAACGATGCGCGCGCTTCGGCGCTGGCCGAAATCTGGCATGGACGGGGCAGGCAAGCCGGCTCGATGCATCTGGTCTTCGTCACCGTCAATGAAGGCGTCGGCACAGGCATCGTCGTCAACGGCCAGTTGTTTCGCGGGTCGAGCGAGGGGGCGGGCGAGTTCGGCCACTTGTCGCTCAATCACAATGGCCCGATATGCAATTGTGGCAATCGCGGCTGCTGGGAGTTGTACGCATCCGACCGCGCGACCATCAACCGCTTTCTCCGGTCGCAGCGCAAGGCGGGCGTGCCGGATGGCAAGAGTGATGCCGATTACACTATGCGCGATGTCATCAAGCTGGCCAGGAGCGGCAACAAAGCGGCGCACAGCAGTTTGCTGGCGACCGCCAAATACCTGGCGCTCGGCATCGCCAACATCATCAACAGCCTGAATCCTGAGATGGTAGTCGTCGGCGGCGAGCTGGCTTCCGTCTGGCCGATGATTGAGCCGGTGATCATCGACACCTTGAAGCCCAAGGTGTTCAGTAGAAATTTTTCGGCGGTGTGCATTGCGCCATCCGCGCTGGAGTTCAACGCCAGCCTCGTCGGCGCGTTCCTGCATGCGCTGTCGCCGAGGCTATCAGTTGGCAAAGTCGCCTGAGAGATCGCCGCCCATAGCCAGGGGTTTTCGATAGCACGCTTGTGGATGCGGATTGAGTGGTCGCAACCATTCCTTTGACCAGGGACGGAACGTGCAAGCTATGCCTATCCGGCAATTCCTGCAAATGGCTCTCTGCGCAAGCTGGATGCTACAACCGATCATCAGACAGGTGATCAGCTATCGTTCTACCTGTTTACCGATCATCGCTTCGATGGCTCGCGTGTGTCCCGCCGTCATCGAGTTCACCTGCAAAGCAAAGCCCGATGCGGCAACCCACGACGGGCATGGCCTTTGGCCTTCAGGCGAATTGCCATGCCTGCCGTGCGCCGTTACCGTCTTTTTAATCGATTTCCGCCGGAATGGATCAGAGATGCTTCCGATCTATTCCAGAATTTCGCAACCGCTCTATTGAAGCGAGCGAACGCGCAGGCCCGGATTGCGGTTTCGCCGGGATGCCCTTGCGTGACGATTCGCTTCGAGAATTTGGAGGCCCAGATGAAAGCATGTCAAACGATTTTGTTGACCCTGCTGATGCTCTTGTCGGTTTGTGCCGGTTCGGCCTTCGGGCAATCAGATCGCGGCAGCATCACCGGCACCGTGACCGACCCGAGCGGCGCAGTGGTCAGCGGCGCTAAAGTCACCGCCACCAACCTGGAAACCAGCGAGGCGCGCGAAACTACCACTGCCGATGAAGGCAACTTTACCTTGTCGGAATTGAAAGCCGGCCCCTGGAAACTCTCTGTTGAGGCACAGGGCTTCAAGACGACGACCATCGATAAACTTCAGGTCGCCGTGCAGGTGACGCGCACGGTCGATGTCAAGCTCGAAGCCGGCGCCATCGGCGAAAGCGTCAGCATCACGTCTGAGCCGCCGGTGATTCAGGCCGATACGGCTGTGCGGCAATCCAACGTCACCGAGCGGCAGGTGAAAGAATTGCCGCTGGCGGTCAGCGCCGAATCCGGCGGGCGCACGCCGCTGGCGTTTATCTTTCTCGACAGCAACGTCACCGCCGGCACAGGCACGAGCGGACGCGGCACCGACGCTTCGAACTTTCGCGTCAGCGGTGGCCAGGGACTCGGCACGGAGATTCTGATCGACGGCGCGTCGACGCGCCGTGCACAGAACGGCACATTCTTCTCTGAAGTCGCGCCCGGCCCCAACGCTTTTCAGGAGTTCACCATCAGCACGAGCAGCTACTCCGCAGAGTTCGGCAGTTCTTCGGGCGGCATCGTCAACTTCACGATCAAGTCCGGCGGCAACGAATTTCATGGCGAAGGCTATGAACTGTTGCGCAACAGCGGGCTGAACGCCAATAGCTTCCTCAACAACACGCTCGGTTTTCCCAGGCCCGTAGATGATCAGCACGATTTCGGCGGCAACATCGGCGGCCCTCTGTGGATTCCGAAACTCTATAACGGGCGCAATCGCACCTTCTTCTTCTTCAACTACGAAGGCTATCGCTTCACGCAGACGGAGACGGTGAATGTAAGCGTACCTACAGCGAAGATGCGCACAGGCGATTTTTCGGAACTCTTGACCGACCCGGACGTGCTGCGCCAGTTCGGCCATGGCGTGCAGATTTATGACCCGACGCAGCCGCCCGACACGCGCACGGCGATTCCCGGCAATCGCCTGGATCTCTACAAAGGCGGCTCGGTGATTGATCCCGTAGGACTTGCCATCCTGCAACATTTCCCTGAGCCGACCAAGTCCGGCGTCTTTCACAACTTCACCGCCAACAGCAGTGTGCCGACCAACATGAACAACTACATCGGCAAAGTCGATCAAGTGCTCTCTGACCGCCAGCGTGTGTCGGTCAGCTTCTCGAACCGCGCGCTGGATTCAATTAAGGGCGGCTTCCCGCGCTTCCCCATCCCGTTCGTCGTCGACGGCGTGTGGGATCAGAGTTTCACCTCCGATTACCTGCGCGCCCAGCATGATTTCACGCTCACGCCGACCTTGCTCAACCACTTCAACTTCGGCTTCAATCGGGTTGCCGTCCTCAATCGCAACTTCACCGAAGGCTTCAGTCCGAGCCAGGAACTCGGCTTGAACCCGAACGCCTCGCAAGACGCCGCCTTCCCGCGCACAGGATTTCCGGGCTATGGCGACCCTGTGACATCGGGCGATATACGCGCTTATCAGGCCATCGGCTCGTCCTTCTTCAGCGACAACCAGACGGACAAAGAGTGGGAAGTGTCGGACTTCATCACCTGGGTGAAGGGCCGTCACACGCTGAAGTTCGGCGGCGATGCGCGCTGGACGCGCTTCCATATACACCAGTTGATCGATCCGGGAACCTCGACCAACTATCGCCACGACCAGACGTCTGCTGACCGCGACCCGGACGGCGGCTGGCCGATTGCCAGCTTGATCACCGGCGCGACCGAGTTTTCGTTCGTCAACTTCCGCTCGATTGATCCGGGCTGGCGTTACTTCTATCCATCGATGTTCGTCAACGACGACTTCAAGCTGACGCCGCGCCTGACGCTCAACCTCGGCTTGCGTTACGAGATTCTGTTTCCGCGAACGGAAGAAGCGGATCGTTTTCGCGGCTTCGACCCGAACGTCACCAACCCTGTCGTCAACCGTCCGGGCGCGATAGTCGGCGCGGGCGGGCAGGGCGGTTTGCAAGCGGCGCACGCAGGGCTGGTCGCCACAGACTTCTCGAACATTTCGCCGCGCATCGGCGTCGCCTTTTCGCTCAACCAGAAGACGGTCGTGCGCGGCGGCTTTGGTTTGTATTACGCGCCACTTTTGTATGGCTTCAATGGCTCGAACA
>JBBWZK010000464.1:0-12349 GCA_039648975.1 Blastocatellia bacterium | reverse complement strand
AGCGTACATTGCGCTCGGCGAGCCGTCGCGCCAGCAAACAATTCGCGGCGTAGCTTCCCGCCCGCCGCGATTCCGGGCCATACATCTCGAAGACCGAATCCGGCTCTTTCGATAAATCCATCAGGTCGGGCACGCTCGTCTGCATGCGATAAGCCATCTCGTACTGCGCGACGCGCGTCTCTATCTCAGGGTCGCCGTACTCTGCCGCCTTGATCTTGTTCAAACGGGCGACCGCATCCAACATTTGCCGCCGTGTAGTCTTGCTTACACCGGGCGCATCATCCAGAAAGAGCACAGGCGTCGAGCCGCCGCGAAAGCGCACGCCCTGATAATTCGACGGCAGGAAGCCGCTCGACCACAGCCGCGAAAACAACGGCTGATCGGTGTTGAGCGCGTGCGCCTGCGACAGCAAGACGACGAAGGCCGGCAGGTTCTGGTTTTCGCTGCCCAATCCATAACTCACCCACGCGCCCATGCTCGGACGGCCCGGCTGTTGAAAGCCTGTCTGGATGAAGGTGATCGCCGGGTCATGATTGATGGCGTCGGTGTGCATCGTCTTGATGATGGCCAGATGATCAACGACGCTCGCGGTGTGCGGCAGCAGTTCACTGACCCACGCACCCGATTGGCCGTGCTGTTTGAACTTGAAGAGCGAGCGGACGCATGGCAGCGACGTTTGCCCAGAGGTCATGCCGGTGATGCGCTGCCCCTGGCGCACCGATTCAGGAAGCTCCGTGCCGTGCAGACGTTCGAGCGGCGGCTTGTAATCGAAGGTCTCGATCTGCGAAGGGCCGCCCGATTGATGCAGGAAGATGACGCGCTTTGCTTTCGGCGCAAAATGCGGCAAGCCGACGAGGCCGCCGGTCTTCGCGTCGCGGATGGTCTCGTCGAAGGCCGTGGCCGCAAACAGTTCCGGCTGCAACAGCGAAGCGAGCGCGGCAATGCCGATGCCTTTCGCGCCTGCACCAAAGAACTGCCGCCGGGTCAGGCTCAAGGCCATCTCTCGTTCAATCGTTGTGCTCATAGCGGTTCTCAAATGGGTTTAAAGTGAGCGCCTGGGAGCGCGGGCATCTTGCCCGCCGGTCTGGCGCAGGCAAGAACATGCGGGCGAGACGCCCGCGCTCCCAGGATCGCCCCTACATGATTATTGAGTTACTCCCTGCTGATCGTCTCATCGAGATTCAATATCGCGCTGGCCACAACCGTCCACGCCGCCGCCTCGGCAACATCAAGCTTCTGGTCGAGCGGCGATTCGCCGACTTTCAATAGAGCGGCGGCGGCTTTGGCGTCACGTCGATAAACCATAAGCTGTTTCGCCAGCAGATCGCGCAACACAGAGGCTTCCTGCGCCGTAGGCCAGCGCGCCGTGGCCAGTCGAAAGGCATAGCGCAAGCGGCTCATCGACTCTTTGCCGCCTTCGCGCAGCGCACGCATGGCCAGCCCGCGCGCCGCCTCCACATAAGTCGGGTCATTCATTAACACCAGCGCTTGCAGCGGCGTGTTGGTCAAGGCGCGGCGCGCGGTACACTTCTCGCGGTCGGGCGCGTCAAAGGTCAGCAGCGCAGCCGGCGGCACTGTGCGCTTCCAAAAGGTGTACATGCTGCGGCGGTACAGGTCGCGCCCATGACTCTGGCGATAAGTCTGCGCCGAAAAGCCGTCGCCAAAGGCCATCTCTTCCCAGAGCCCTGCGGGTTGATAC
Source organism: Blastocatellia bacterium (assembly GCA_039648975.1). Classification (GTDB taxonomy): domain Bacteria; phylum Acidobacteriota; class Blastocatellia; order UBA7656; family UBA7656; genus DATENM01. The sequence continues at coordinate 10,650 of JBBWZK010000464.1, read as the reverse complement.
GGCAAGACGCTCGGCCCGCCGATCTCCTCGTTCAACAAACCGCTCACCGCAAGCGCATTGTCGCGGATGAGTTCGCCTTGCAGGCGCGAGCGCGGGCCGCGCGCCAACAGACGGTTCTCAGGGTCTTTCTCATGCAGTTCGGGCGTGACTCTTGACGATTGCCGATAAGTAGCCGATGTTACGATTAACTTGATCATCGCCTTCACGTCCCAACCGCTGCGGATGAATTCGGTCGCCAGGTAATCGAGCAGTTCGGGGTGTGCAGGCGGTTCGCCCTGCGCGCCGAAATCTTCGCTTGTTTTGACGATGCCGATGCCGAACAGCATCTGCCAGAAACGATTCACCGCGACGCGCGCAGTCAGCGGGTTCTGTGGATCGACGAGCCAGTGCGCCAGCGTCAGGCGATTGGGCGGCGCGTCTTTCGGCAGCGGCGGCAACACTGCGGGCACGCCCGGCGCGACCTTTTCGGTCTTGTTGCGATAATCGCCGCGCCCCAGCACGAAGGTCTCGCGCGGTTTGGCCATTTCGTCCATCACCATCGTTGTGACGATTGATCGATCAAGCGTCTTCTTCTGCGCCCGCAGGTTTTTTAGTTCGGCGTATTGCTGCCGGTTTGCATCGCTTGCCGCATAAGTCAGAAAGTAATCGCGCACCTGCTCGGCTTCGTCTTTCGTGCGCTTGCCGTTGACGCCGGACAGAATCATGAAGACCGGATAGCGAATCGCCAACTGCGAAATTTCATCTTCCGCCAGCGCGCGATTATACAAACGCAAATCATCGAGCTGTCCCTTGAACGGTCTGCCAAACGGCTTGTAGCCGATTTGCAAAGCCCCATCGGTGGCGCACGAACCGGCGAGATTATCTTTCAAGACTTCGACCGCCGCCGGCTTGCCGTCAATGAATAAGCGCAAGCCCGCCGCTTTCGCCGCGCCGTCATAGGTCAGCGTGAGGTGATGCCAATCACCAAACGACAGGCGCTCGGTGGTGCGCAGGTGAATCATCTCGTCCGGCTCGCGTGCGACGACGCGCACGTTCAGCTTGCCCGCCCAATGCTGTATGCCGACCAACCCCATATCGTCAAACGACATCTCCCAGCCGCGCCGGTTGGTTTCGCCCGCCAGCCTGTGCATCAGCGTCAACGGCACGTTGCTGTCGACTTTGACCCACGCCGCCAGCGTGAACGGATCGTTGCGATCAAAGCCGCCGAGATTGCCGAAGCTCACCTGCGTCTCGCCGTCAAAGCCGACCGCGCGGCCAATGCGCCCGCTGCCGAATGTCGGGTCGCCTTTGATCGTGCTGCCATGTTGATAATGGCCCGATATATCCGACAGGCTGCCGTCGAGCGGATAATGCGCATTGAGTCCTGCACGCGGCGAATCGGCGACGCGGCCAATGTAATCTTTCTCCCATTCGCTCTGCGCCGCCACGACTGTGTCGGCTTTCGGTTCCGCCTCGCGCGCGGCGATGGCTTTGGCGAGTTCCTCCTGCCGGGCTTTCTGTTCAACGGTCGGCAGCGGCAAGAGCGGTTTGGCATTGCCTTCGCGGCCATCAAGCCCTTCTTCGGAAACCGTGTTGAAGAAGGCGAAGAACTGGTAGAACTCCTTTTGCGTGATCGGGTCGTATTTGTGCGAATGGCAGCGGGCGCAACCCATCGTCATGGCCATCCAGGTGGTCGAAGTCGCTTCGAGGCGATCAATGACATACTCTGTCTGATACTCTTCGGGAATCGCGCCGCCTTCAAAATTGATCATGTGATTGCGGTTGAATCCCGAAGCGATTCTTTGCTCGGTGGTCGCGTTACTTAGCAGGTCGCCCGCCAGTTGCTCAATGGTGAATTGATCGAAGCGCTTGTTGTCGTTGAAGGCGCGAATCACCCAATCGCGCCAGGGCCACATATCGCGGTGGCTGTCTATGTGATAGCCGTGCGTGTCGGCATAGCGCGCCAGGTCTAACCACATCAGCGCCATGCGTTCGCCATAATGCGGTGAGGCGAGCAAACCATCTACGACCTTTTCGTAAGCCTCGGGCGAAGGATCTGCGACGAAGGCGTCTAGCGCTTGCGGCGTTGGCGGCAGGCCGGTCAGGTCTAGCGACACGCGGCGCAGCAACGTCGCTTTGTCGGCTTCCATTGATGGCTTCAAGCCTTCGCGTTCGAGCCGCGCCAGAATGAAGCGATCAATGGCATTGCGCGGCCATGTGGCATGACTTACAGAAGGAAGTTCCGGGCGCGCGGGCGGCTGATAAGCCCAGTGGGCGCTCCAGCGCGCGCCTTCATCTATCCAGCGCACGAGCGTCGCAATCTGCTGCTCGTTGAGCGCGTGGCCCGAATCCACTGGCGGCATGCGGAAGTTCGGGTCTTTAGCGGTGATGCGCTTGATGAGCACGGAGCTTGCGGCATCGCCTGCAACGATGACGCCGGGCTTGGCGAATGCGCCTTCTCTGGTATCGAAGCGCAGCCGCGCCATGCGTTGTTTATCGTCAGGGCCATGACAGGCAAAGCAGTTGTCCGAGAGAATGGGCCGCACGTCACGGTTGAAATCGACGGGCTTGTTGGTGGATGATTGCGCGGCGGCGCGCGGCAGTAGAAGGCTCGCGGCGGCAGCCGTCACGAAAAGGATTAAAGCAATCAGGCGAATCGAGCGCTTCATCTTTGATCTCCGGCGACGACCGGCGTTTTGTTTGCGACAGTGAATCAAGCGAACCGGCGCGAAGAGTTTTACTTGAGAAACGCCGGTCAGTCAATGCGAGACGGGCCGGCATACTGGCGTGATCAAATACTTATAGCTTCCGATCCTGGCGAAGCCCGTAAGGGTGCTTGAGTCATTAGCCCCGTAGGGGCGAAATGTTTATAGTTCTCTGCTCATTTATTGATCCAAGCTCCGCTAAATTAAACCGCATGAGAATGGCAGACTCGCTTATATGGAGTGCGGTGACTGGTCACCGCTTTTAGAGCGATTTTCAAATGCGTTTGCCATGTAGCGCAAGGCGGTTAGCTTGCGCCCGTTACTGCGCAAGCTAACCGCCTTGCGCTACATTCAATTGAAAACCGCTCTAAAACTATAAACATTCCGTCCCTACGGGACTGGCGTTGAAATGGGGTGCGGCATTCCCACATATCTTATCTGCCTTGCCGCCGTCACAAAATAAATCGCCGCTGCCGCGCAAAAGGCGTAGAATGTTGCCAGCACCGGATTTGTTCTCTTAACCTGCAAGCCTGATCATGATTATCGAAGCTGGAACGGTGCGCCAGGGCTTTCACCATTATCGAGACGACAAACACATTGAGCAGCGCTTTATCGGATTGTCATGGAAAAGAATAAACGCGAATCGCGCAAACGCTCGGATGCGACTGAAGCGATACCTGGACTGAAGAAACCGGGCAGCCGCATTATGGTCGGCATCGGCGCTTCGGCGGGCGGCTTTAAGCCTTTGTTGGAGATGTTCAGTCGCATCCCCGCCGATAGCGGCATGGCTTACGTCGTCATCCTGCACCTGTCGCCGACGCACAAAAGCAGCCTCGCCGAACTGCTGCAAAAGGCCACCGTGATGCCCGTGTCACAGATTCAAGACACGGTGAAGGTCGAGATGAATCACGTCTACGTCATCCCGCCCAACAAAAACCTGCTGCTGGAAGATGGCGTGATTCGGTTAGCGGAGCCTGAACAGCTACGCGGGCATCGTGTGCCGATTGATCTCTTCTTTCGTTCGCTGGCCGAGGTCTACCGCAACAACGCCATCGCCGTCGTGCTGTCGGGCGCAGGGGCCGACGGCACGCTTGGCATGCTGCGCATCAAGGAACAGGGCGGCCTGACCATCGTGCAAGACCCGCACGAAGCCGAACAGGAGAGCATGCCGCGCAGCGCCATCAACGCCGGCACCGTGGATTTTGTGCTGCCGGTCGCCGAGATTCCCGACAAGTTGATGGCGCTGCGCCAGAATGCCAGGCAGATCGTCCTGCCCGCACCCGACGTCGCGCCGCGGCGCGACAAGACCAGCGACGCCTTGCGCGAGGTGCTCGCCCTGGTGCGCGCGCGCACGGGCCATGATTTCAGCAGCTATAAACCCTCGACCATTCTGCGCCGCATCGAGCGCCGCTTGCAGGTCAACGAAGTCACAGACATTCCCAGCTATCTCATTTTCATGCGCGAGCATCAGGAAGAAGTGCATGCGCTGTTGCGCGACCTGCTGATCAGCGTCACCAATTTCTTCCGCGATCACGAAGCCTTCGAGCACCTCGAACGCGATGTCATCCCCATGCTCTTTGCCGGCAAGACCGGCAACGATCACGTGCGCGTCTGGGTGACGGGCTGCGCCACCGGCGAAGAAGCTTTTTCGCTGGCCATCCTGTTGAGCGAACATGGGGCACGGCTGAGCGATCCGCCGAAGTTGCAGGTCTTTGCCACAGACATTGACGAAGACGCCCTCCACCGGGCGCGCAAAGCGGTCTACCCGGATACCATCGCCGCCGACGTGTCGCCGGAACGTTTGAAGCGCTACTTCATCAGTGACGGCGGGCATTATCGCGTCAGGACGGATGTGCGCGAGATGGTTTTATTTACGCCGCACAACATCCTGCGCGACCCGCCGTTCTCAAAGCTCGACCTCATCACCTGCCGCAACCTGCTCATCTACCTGACACGCGAAATCCAGGAGCGCGTCCAGGAGGTCTTCCATTTTGCCCTGCGCCCGGACGGCTTTCTTTTTCTCGGCTCGTCGGAATCAGCTGAAGAAACGCCGGCGCTGTTTACGCCCTTCGACAAAAAATATCGTATCTATCAGCGGCTGGCGGTAAACACCCTGTCGCACACCTTCCCGGCGCTGCCGCAGTTCGGCAGGTGGGGTGTCAGGCCCCCGCATCTGCCGACAGCCCAGACGACGAAAACCTTCTCATTCGCCGACCTGCACCAGCAGATGCTGGTCACGCGGCACGCGCCGCCGAGCGTTCTGGTCAACACCGATTACGACATCCTGCACATCTCCGGCGACGCCGGGCGCTATCTGCGCTTCACCGCCGGCGAACCGTCGCGCAACTTGCTGAAGGTCGTGCATCCATCGCTCAGGCTCGAATTGCGTGTCGCGCTGTTCGCCGCCAGGCAGGATGGCAACCGCAGCGAGTCGCGCTACGTCCGCATCCAAATTGACGGCGATGTCCCATTAATCAACGTCATCGTCGAGCCGGTTGCCGGGCCGCAAGCGGAGCCGGGTTTCCTGATGGTCACCTTCGATGAAGTGAAAGAATCGGTCGCGCCGCTGTCGGAAGAATCAGGCGCGCAGCAGCGCTCCGAAGATGGCAACATGGAGCCGGTCGTCCGGCAGATGGAGGACGAGTTACAAAGAACCCGCGACCAGTTGCGCTCCACCATCGAAGAGTACGAAACCTCTGTCGAAGAATTGCGCGCCTCGAACGAAGAGTTGCAGGCCATCAACGAAGAATTGCGCTCGGCGAGCGAAGAACTGGAAACCAGCCGGGAAGAATTGCAATCGGTCAACGAAGAACAGACGACGGTCAATCACGAACTGAAGGAAAAAGTCGACGAAGTCAGCCGCGCCAACGGCGATTTGCAGAACCTGATGGCGGCGACGGAGATCGGCACCATCTTCCTCGACCGCGCCTTGCGCATCAAGCGCTACACGCCGCGCGTCCGCGAACTCTTCAACATCATCGGCTCAGACATCGACCGCCCGCTCGATCACCTGACACATAAGCTCGAATACAAGAATCTGGCCGAAGACGCCGAGCAGGTGATGGCGACCTTGAAGGTCATCGAGCGCGAAGTGTCGAGCAGCCAGGGGAGTTGGTACATCGCCCGATTGCTGCCGTATCGCACCATCGATGATCGCATTGACGGCGTGGTGTTGACGTTCCTCGACATTACCGAACACAAGAGCGCCGAGCAGGAGCGCGAGCGCTTGCATATCGAACTCGACCGGCAGCGCGCGTTGCTTGAAGAGGTCGTGCGCCAGATGCCCATAGGGATCATCATCGCCGAAGCGCCGGCGGGGCGGCTGATCCTCGGCAACGAGCAGGGCGAGCGCATCTGGCGGCACGCCTTCATCGCGGCCAGCGACGTTGAGGGTTATGAGGATTACAAAGGCTTCTTTGCCGGCGGGCGGGCCTACCAGGCAGAGGAGTGGCCGCTGGCCCGCTCGATTCAGAAGGGCGAAATCGTCGCCAACGAAGAGATCGAATTCCAACGCGGCGACGGCACGCGCGGCTGGATGTCTGTCAATTCAGCGCCGATCTATAACTCCGAAGGCCGCATCATCGCCGCCGTCATGGCGTTCTACGACATCAGCGAGCGACGCCAATTCGTCGGCGAATTGGAAAACATCCGTACCAACCTGGAGGTGCGCGTCGCCGAGCGCACGGCGGCGCTTCAAGAGAGCAACACCGCCTTGTCTGTAGAGATTGACGAGCGCCGCCAGGCCGAAGATGAGCGCACGCAGATCATGCGACAGATGGTGTCGTCGCTTGAAGAGGAGCGCCGCCGCATCTCGCGCGAATTGCATGATCAACTGGGCCAGCAGCTCACCGTGCTGAAGCTCCACCTCGAATCCTTGCTCGCGCAAAGCGGCAAAGCGGCTTTGCGCGAGCAGATCGAGCAGACGCAGGCCATTGTGCAGGCGATTGACAAGGATCTGGACTTCCTGGCGTGGCAGTTGCGGCCCACGGCGCTTGACGACCTGGGGTTGGCGGCGGCGCTGGCGAACTTTGTCCAGGAGTGGAACGAGCATTTCAACATGCGGGCTGAATTTCACGCCAGCGGACTGAACTCTCACCGCCTGTCGCCTGACACTGAGACCATGCTCTATCGCATCACACAGGAGGCGCTCAACAACGTCTCGAAGCACGCCCAGGCGGATCACGTCGAGGTGATGCTCGAGCGGCGCGGCGAACAGATCGTTTTAATCATCGAGGACAATGGCATGGGAGTTGATGTAAAACAGGCAACCACCACAGATGTGCGGCGCGGCATGGGCTTAATCAATATGCGCGAGCGCGCCGCCTTCATCGGTGGGACGTTTGAAATTGAAAGCCAGCCGGGACAGGGGACGACCATCTATGTTCGCGTGCCCTTCGTCCTGGCCGATGATGAGGGTTGAAGCCATGAGTAAACTCCGTGTGATGATTGCCGAAGATCACGAGACGGTACGCGAAGGCATCAAGCTGCTCATCAACGCGCAAGCCGATATGGAAGTCATCGGCGAAGTGGGCGACGGCTTGACGGCCATCAGCAGCGCCCAGGCGCTCCTCCCCGATGTCATCGTGATGGATGTGTCGATGCCAGGAGCCAGCGGCTTTCAAGCGACCGAAAAACTCAATCAGCTTTGTCCACAGGTGAAGGTGCTGGCGCTGACGCGGCATACGGATCAGGCTTACCTGCAACAACTGGTGCGCGCCGGCGCTTATGGCTACGTGCTCAAACAGAGCCCGGCTGACGAGTTGCTGCGCGCCATCCGCGCGGTTGCTGCGGGCAGCCATTACCTCGACTCGGCGATGACCGGGACGGTGCTCGCTGGCTATGCCGGCGAGCACCGTCCGCCGCAAATTTCACCGCAGCAGCCCTGGATCAGTAAACGCGAAGAAGAAGTCCTGCGGTTGATTGCCTGGGGCTACAGCAACAAAGAGATTGCCGCGCAGACAGACATCAGCGTCAAGACGGTCGAGACGCACCGCGCCAACGCCATGCGCAAACTTGATCTGCACAGCCGCATAGGCATCGTGCGCTTCGCCTTGATACAGGGCTGGCTGCAAGAAGAGTGAGCCCGTTTTCATTCTCTTTTCCCCGATTTAACCGGCGAATGATTTTCCTTGCAACGAACCGATTCCTGACCAGCCCTCTCGAAAAAAGATCGCCGCAGAATTCACCGGATCAGTTGATCTTCTGCTTATCTTTTGCTGAATGTCGCGGCAGAAGGGCTCGCCCTTTCAGGCTTTTTTGCCACTCTTCAGCGATCAGGGAATTCCCTGATCGGCTTTCCTATCTTCCTGATATACACGGCAGTTTATTCGGCAGATAATTACTCGTCAGTAAAAATAATCCTCAGTTCCGCTAAAGAGAAATGACTGAAGAGCTGGCGTTGACGGGGTCAGTAATGATCAACGCTTCTATTCAGGAAAGCGGCTGACCCTCCCCAGATAACCAGTTCGACAGTGGAAAGGTAATCCGATGCAAGAGAAGCCAGACAACCGGCACCAGGGTGAGGCTATCGCTGAAGGCATCAGCGGGCGAGTAGAGAAGATCACGGAGTTGAAAGAGGCGCTCAAGCATGTACGCGGCATGTCTGAGGAGATGTCGCTGCTCAGTGATCTCACACAGGAGATCAGCGCGCTGCGCCAGCTTCTTGAACCACATTATTAAGCACAGTGAATCGGCAGTGGGATTCTAAAAGAACCACAGGGAGCAGGACTTTGACTACTAACACAGATGGCAAAAATGGCTCCGTCAAGGGACGCATCTTATTTCTAGACGACAATGAAGACACCTGCGAATTGCTCGACCTGGTGTTGGGCCAGGCCGGTTACGAAATCGTTATAGGCCACAGTGTCGCCGAAGGATTGCAATTGATCAAAAGCAAGCCGTTCGACATGGTTCTGCTCGACTGGTATTTCACCGATGGCACAGGCATTGAGCTTTGCCGGGCAATTCGCGAAGCTGACGGGCAAACGCCTATCTTCTTTTACACAGGTGTCGCGCAGGAACAGTATATCCGCAGCGCCATGCAGGCGGGCGCGCAGGGCTGCTTCATCAAGCCTGTGGAAATGGATACACTGCTACAAACCATCTCATTGCAGATCGGCTCTCGCGAGCAAATCGACCCACATTGATTAAAGCAATTGCTCGATCATGCGGAGCAAGGCTTCGAGTTGCATGGGCTTGTAAGCCGCACGGGTTGCGCCGGCCTCCATCGCTTCAGTCCCGTTATTCCCGCAATAAGCGCTGAGCACCAGCACCGGCAGATTTTTGGTTTCAGGCGAGCGGCTTAATTCCTTAATCATGCTGATGCCGTCGAGTTTCGGCATAGCGATGTCGGTGATCACCAGATCGGGCGGCTGCTCGCGAATCATTCGCAGCCCCGCTTCGCCGTCTTCAGCCGTGCGAACCGCGAAGCCCTCCATCTTCAGGAATGTAGCAAGCAAGTCCCGCAAGTCTGGGTTGTCCTCAACAATCAACAGGGTGGCAGGCATGGTCTTCTCTCCGGGGAGGGATCAAGAAATACCTTGATTCTGCAAAGCCGCTACGGAGACATAATGAACGATAAAGATCACTGTGGGCAAATCCGCCGGCAGTCCCTTGACGATAGTTTTCAACGCTGCACTGCCGCTTGAAGATGCCCCGATAACGATGATGTCGTGGGGAGTTGATGGTGGCGTAATGGCCTCCGAATTGGCCATCTAAACCTTCATCTCAATGACGGTTCAAAAGCGCCCGCTGCGAGGTTTATTATACACCCTTGCCGCCGATGAACAAGGCAGACCGCTTAAAGCGTGCGGCGACCTGTCGCCGCATCCCACACTCAAGCCGCCGACCGCCGGCGGGCTATTTGGGCATGAGTTGTTGCAGGCGCTGCGGCTCGTCGCCAAGCCATTCAGGATGCTGCGCGGTGCCATCGAAGATTGAAGAAGTCTTGAACGGCTCGAACTCGCCGCCGGCTGCCGCTGTGGCGGTCTTGGCGAGCAAGGCCTGCAAGGCGCTCTCGCTCAGCGGGCGGAAGGTGCGCGCTGCTTCAAAAGCCTGATCGAGAATCTCCATGCTATCGATCCCCGTGATGACGACAGAGGTCGGCAGGTTCAGCGCATAATGCAGGCATTCAACCGGCGTCACGGTGCCGGACTTCAGCAGAATGCCGTTCGCCATGCACTTCATGCCGAGCACGCCAATCTTTTGCCTGACCAGTTCCGGCAAGACGAGCTTTTCAAAACTGCGGTAATGCGCGTCCATCACGTTGAGCGGCATCTGCACCGCATCGAACTTGAAGCCGTGACGGGCGGCGACCTCGAGCGCGTAGAGGTGGATGTGCGGGTCTTTATGGCCCGTGAAGCCAATGTAACGCAGCTTACCCGCCTGGCGCGCTACCTCAAGCGCCGCATTCGCGCCTTCCGCATCAAAGATGCGATGCGGGTCGTCAAAGCGCAGGACTTCGTGGTGCTGCACAAGATCAATGTGATCGACCTGCAAGCGGCGCAGCGATTCATCCAACTGTTGCGCGGCGGCTTGACGAGAGCGGCCATCAATTTTCGTCATCAGGAAGACTTTATCGCGATAGCCGTCCTTGAGCGCACGGCCCATGCGAATCTCGCTTGCGCCGTCATTGTAATCCCAGCAGTTATCCATGAAGTTGATGCCGCGATCTATGGCGGCGCGAACCAGGCGGATGGCGAGCGCTTCATCAACGTGCTTCAGTCCCAGATGCCAGCCTCCGAGTCCAATGGCTGAGACCGATTCGCCTGTGCTGCCGAGCGTTCTATAAGGCATTTCCGAAGTTGACATGATTTTCTGGCTTGCTCCCTTCTCCGTGTCGTATCACGTCACAAGCGTTCTGAACCGAATCGCCTAACCATCAGATGTTCTCATTAGAGCGGTTTTCAATCGGATGTAGCGCAAGCGGTTAGCTTGCGCGAGTCGTTGCGCAAGCTAACCGCTTGCG
>JBBWZK010000460.1:0-11238 GCA_039648975.1 Blastocatellia bacterium | reverse complement strand
CACGTGAACCAGCTTTGTTTCGGTTAAGTTAGCGCGAGCAGCATATCTTTTTATTGGCAAATTGACTATATTGGCGGCTCGCCAGGATGTCAAGACACTGCTGATGCGTGATACGTGAAGCGTGAAGCGTGATAGGTAATGATCGCATTGCTCATCAATTGGCTCGACCCGCATTAATCACGAATCACGCTTCACGTATCACGCATCGTTTTTCAAATTGCTGCATCTAAGGCATCGTCAAACGGGCGGTTCTCAAGATGGGGTAGCGCCAGGCGGTCAGCTTGTGCGAGACTGCGCAGGCTACTTCGAGTTTCAATCTGGGTCATCAATGCTGAACTGGATCAAGCGACTATTCAACAATCGCCGCGCGCTCATCGCCGCCGGTACGGGGATGGTTCTCGTGCTGGCGGGGCTGTTGATTTATGTCGTCAAGCTCAACCGTCGAATCAGCGCCGAACAGGAAGCACAGGCGGCGGCTGTGAGAATCACTGTTGAGGAAACGCGATTGCGTCCGCCGGCGACTGACGGCATGACGGTCTACCTGAACGCCGCCGATGCGCGGGCGACGGTCGTGTTTGCCGGCACACGTTATCTGGCAACGTCCGGCGGCCTTGTCGCACTTGATGAAGGCGGCACTGTCCAGCGCCGTTACACGACCGTCGATGGCTTGAGCGACAACGACCTGACGGCGCTCGCGGTTTTTCGTGATCGGCTTTACATTGGCACGGCAAGCAGTGGATTGATGGCGTTTGACGGCAACGGCTTCAGCGGCTATCGCTTCGTCAAACCGAAAGCCACAAGGGTGAGTGTGCTGGTGGCGTCTGAAAGCGAGTTGTTGATCGGCACGCTCGACGGCGGCTTGTTCGAGTATGACGGGCAACGATTCACGCGCCGCTTCAATTCGGCTGCGGGAGCCGATTTCAAGCGGGTGACGGCGTTGCTGCCGTTTGCCTCAAGGCTCTACGTTGGCACGCAGGACAGCGGCCTCTATCTCTGGCGCGAAGGCCACATCGAACATCTGACGACAAGCGAAGGCTTGCCGTCGCCGCGCGTCACAGGGCTTGCCGCGCTGCCGTCGAGCGATTCACCATACGGCGCGATTGCCGTCGCCACCGATTTCGGCATCATCGGCTTGAATGAGGCGAACGAAGTCAAAGCTATCACGAAGCAGCCAAATGTAACTTCCATTGCAGTGAGTGGCGACCGGCTGTTTGCCGGACTGTTCAATGGCGGCGTCCTGGATGTGAGCGCCGAGCGAAGCAAAGCGAATGCGAGCGGGACGCGCAGCGGGCTATCGGAAACGCCGGGCCTGCCGCCGAGTGTGGCGGCACTCGTGTTTGCCGATGAAGGCCGACTGTGGGCGCTGACGCGCGAGGGTGCCTTCGTGCGCGAGGCGAAGTCTGGCGGCCCGGCCTTCGAGCCTGCGGCGGCATCGCTTGTGAGCGAGCGCCTGATTACCGGCGATCACATCACCAGTGTCGCGCTCGATGGCGCGAATCATCTATGGGTCGGCTACTTTGATCGCGGCATAGATGTGATCGCGCCGGAGACCAGTGAGCGATTGTCGCACGTCGAAGACGACCGCATCCGCGAAGTGAACTACATTACTTATGATCAAGCATCCGGGCAGACGTTGATCGCCACATCGCGCGGCCTCGTCGTCATCGATGGACGAATGCAGCAGAGCGTTTTAACGCGCCAGCAGAACGGCCTGATCAGCGATGCGATTGCCCACGTCTCTTTAATGACGGCTTATACGCCAACCGCCGCGCCTGTAGGCGGCGGCGCGGCAGGCGTTCAGGTCGAGGGCGCGATGGTGCTGGCGACGGCGGGCGGCTTGACGGAGCTTGCCGGCGGACGAGCGCGCTCGCTGACCGCGTTTCACGGCTTGCCGAGTAATCATCTTTACACAACAGCAACTGCCGGCTCGCGGCTATTTGTCGGCAGCCTGGCGGGATTGATTGAGCTTGAAGGCTTGCGCGTCGTGCGAACTTATAAGACGTCCAACTCGCGCCTCTCGCACGACTGGGTGACGGCGCTCGCAGAAGCCGACGGCACGCTGTACGTCGGCACGAACGGCGGCGGCGTCGACGCCTTGCTGCCGACGGGCGAGTGGGTGAGCTTTGCCAATGATCGCGAGGTCGGCAAATTCGAGGTCAATCAGAACGCCATGTCTTTTGATGGCGAGCGCCTCTACGTTGGCACTGGCGATAAGGGCCTGTTGGTATATAATACGCGCGCACGGAGCTGGAAGCGCCTCAGTGCCGGCCTTTCGTCGCTGAGCGTGACGGCCATCACGAGCGACGACCGATACGTTTACGTCGGCACCATGAACGGCCTCGTCAGAATCGACAAGCGAGTAATTGATTAGCCTGGGAGCGCGGGCGTCTCGCCCGCCTGATTCGCAGACCAAAACGCTTGAGGCAACACGATAAGATAACCACTTCCATCTTCCGTTTGCGGGCTCTAGGCTCGCGCTTCAGGATGCTTATGAAACCAAGTGGACGCAGATTGATTCATTTTTTGAGGCGGCGAATCGTCGCGCTCCTGCTGTTATTGCTCGTTCCCATCGCCGCGCGGGCGCAGTCGGGCGTGCTCATCCCTGCGAGCACGCAGAAGCCTGACCCGGCGATCCTCTCGCTCGATGAGATGAGCGTCGATATCAAGATTGATAACCAGTTCGCGCGCGTCCGCGTCGTGCAGATATTCGGCAACCACACCGAGCGTGTGCAGGAAGGTCAGTACGTCTTTCTCATCCCGACGACGGCATCGATCTCTGACTTTGCGGTGTGGGACGGCGACGTGCGAATTCCCGGCGTCATTCTCGAAAAGCGCCGCGCCGAAGAGATCTATGAAGACCTGGCGTTGCAATCGATTGATCCGGGGTTGCTCTCGCAGGAGCGCGAAGATAATGCCGACACCGCCTTTACGGTCAAGATCTCGCCGATCCCGGCTTATGGCACCAAGCGGCTCGAACTCGAATACACCGAAGCCCTGCCGGTTGATAACCTTGAATCCTATTTTTCATTTCCCTTCAAGCCGAGCCAGTACGGCGCCCAAACCGTCAACCATCTGTCGCTCAGATTACAAATCGCCAGCAAGTTTGCGATGAACGATCTCAACGTTCGCGGCAAAATCTACGCGCTCAGTTTCATTGATAACCGCCCCGACTACAAGTCTGCATCGTTTGAGGGCAATGATCTGCAACTGACCGAAGACTTTGCTTTCGGTTATAGCTTGAACGTGCCGCACACGGCATTCGAGTTTCTCGCCTACCGTGCCCCTGAGCGTATCACCGCAGACGAGTTGCGCGACCCGCGACTGGCCGAGCGCGAGCCCGACGGTTACTTCGAGGCCGGCGTTGTCTTCAACGAAGCAGGCCGCGCGCCCGGCGAAGTTGCCGCGCCCGAACCGCGCTCGGTGCTGATCATGTTAGATACATCACTTTCAATGCAGTGGGAAAAACTCGACCGCGCCTTTGAAGCAACCGAAGCGTTGCTGCGTTCGTTGACGCCGCAGGATTCATTCAACCTGATGCTGTTCAACGATGATGTGACGATACTCGGCGACAAGCCCGTCGACGCGCGCCCTGAGCAAATCGACCGCGCCCTGTCGTTCGTCAAATCGAGTTACCTTTCAGGCGGCACCGATCTGACCGCCGCGCTCGACCGCGCCGCGCAGTTGTCGAAAGCGATGCCGGCAAAGAAAGAGCGCGCCATCGTGTTGATCACCGACGGCAACGCGTCGCTTGCCACGACGCGCGTCAAAGCCATCACCGAACGATTTCAGAAAGCCAACGACGCAGGGCCGCACGCGCGGCTCTATGTCTTCGGCATCGGCGCGGACACGAATCTCCGATTGTTAGGTGAGCTGGCGCGGTCGTCGCGCGGCTACTTCGACTGGTCGCGCGAAACCGACGATCTGGAATTCAAGCTCAAAGGCTTCGTCAGCAAAGTAGGCCGCGCGCCGATTGATACGCTGAAGCTCGCCAACGCGGACGCGGCGAACTTCTATCAAGTTTATCCTGATTATGAAGCGACAGCGTATGACGGCACGCGCCTGTCGTTCGTGGGCCGTTACAAGCGGCCCGGCACGGCGCAGCTTGCCATCACCGGCAATGCCGAAGGCAAGGCGGTGCGGCTCAATCAACAGGTAGAATTGCCGGAACGTGATGATAGTCACGATCACGTGCCGCGACTGTGGGCGCGGGCGCGCGTCGATGCCTTGCTTCGTCTGATCGCTTTGAACGGCGAGACCAAAGAAGCGATTGATGAGATCATCGCGCTCTCCAAGAAATACAAGTTCGTCACGCCTTACACGTCTTTTCTAGCCGCGCCGCGCTCGCTGTTGCGGCCTCGCGTCATTCGTCCCGGCGATCCTGTGTTGAGGGTACGCGCCGATCAATCCATCGTCGAGGTGACCGCAGTTTTTCCGTTCGGACTGACGAAGCGATTGACCTACCTCAAGGGCGAAGATGTCTGGGAGACGCGCTTTGTCGCGCCGCGCGAGATGAATGATGGCGTTTATCATTGCCGTCTGGTGCTGGTCGATAACAAAGGCCGCGCCTATCAGGAAGACAAGAGCTTCGTCATCGATAGCCGCCCGCCGCGCATTGAGCCGGCGTTGAATCAAACCGTCGCGCACGCTGGCGAAGAGTTAGTCATCACGGTGCGCGCCGACAGCGACACGCGCGTGATTGCGGCGCGCGTCTTCGGCGCATTGCCGGTGCCTGTGGTCTGGGATGCGAAAGCGAAAGCCAACATCGGCCACCTGCGCATCCCCGCCGGATTGCCGTCGGGCACCTACACGATTCAAATCACCGCCGAAGACTTCGCGCACAATTCAAGCGTCAGTGAAGTGATGATCGAAGTGATTGGCGGCGGATAAACAGTCGCGATGATGAGGTTTGAAAAATGAAAAGAGAGCATTGCCGGAGAGAGTCCGCTGATACAGGAATGAATGCAGTCAAGGCATCGGGATTTCAACGAAATCTCCAGGTCGAATTGTCTTGAGAGCCCCTTCAATTTTGGAGAGCAGCGCAATCACGATGGGCACCTGATTACTTGGCAAAAGCAGGAAGGCAAGCTTGATGGCCGCGAGGTTCTGCTGATAACGCAGGTTCTTATCAGTGGTAATGAAGACATCGAACTGCGGCTCGGCGAGTTTGAGCAATTCGCCATTCTTCACACCGCTCCAGCCCATTTCCTGGACGGTGCGAATCGCCAGATGAGGAAGCCGCTTTTTGACTGCACGAGGCGTGCATTCATCAAGCAGGATATTCATCGGCCACCTAATCGCAGCAACGTACTTTTTGAAAACTCTAAAACCTGAAGCGCCTGCTCGCGAGTTACGGTTGGGAAGTTATCGAGAAACTCATCGAGCGTGAGGCCAGCTTCAAGATTATTGATTAGCGCGTCAATCGGAACGCGAGTGCCGCGAAACACCGGCGCACCGCTGACGATTTCAGGGTCGCTGATGATTGGTAAGCTCTCGATTTCTTTTTCGTCGATTACGAGCGTCATAGCTTCTGATTCCTTTCATCAGGAGTTTACAGCATTCTCGGATGCCGGATGAAGGCAGTTTGGCGCACAACTCAGAGACGTGATGATTTTACGTTGATGCACTTAACAATTCCTCAAATGAGCGATAACAGATTGGCAGGTTGATATGCGCAAACGAATCTTTTCAACCATCGTGATTGTGCTCTCGGTGGCCTCCATCGCTGTTGCAACCTTTGTTGCGCAGCGGGCGGCGCAGAGGGCGAAGACGTCAACATCGTCGGCTACAGGCGGACAAGCGGCGACCAAAGGCAAGGCGACGGCGAATCGCAACCAGAGCGCCGCGCAAGTACCATTGCGCCAGCCTGACCCGAACCGCGCGCCGCAGACGGCGGTTGACGAGGCGCTCTACACCAACGAAGAGTTCTTCGGCACGCAGGCGTCGGTGGCGCGGCCTTACGCGGTGGCGCTTGAGCGCGTCGGCGGGCTGCTCGCGCAGTATCCCAAAGATGCGCGGCTGCATCTGCACGCGGCGCGGCTTTCCGAACGCCTCGGCCAGTTCGACAAAGCCGCTGCCGAGATGGCGCAGTACGCCGACCTCAAGCGGCGCTCGCCCGATGCGCTCCGCAGGCTGGCAAGCTTCTATCACGAACGCGCACGCTTTGCCGATGAAGTGAAGACGCTCGCCGAACTCGCCAAGGCGATGCCGGTCACCGAACGTGCGCCCATCTACAAACAGGCTGCCGGCATCGTGCGCGCTTATTCGCTCAAAGAGTTCAAGCCCGCAGACTTCTTCGCCGAACTCATCGCCGCCGACCCGTCCAACTTTCAACCCGTCAAAGATTATGTTCAAGAACTGGATATGGCCGGTGACCACAAAGAAGCGCTGAACATCCTGACGACGTTTCAGCCGAAGTTTGCCGGCCAACTGGCTTACTTCTTGAAAACCCGCGCCGCGATACTCGAAGCGCAAAGCGACCGCCGCGCCGCCGAACAGGTTTACGATGCGGTCTTCGATCCTAACTGGCCGCGCGCCATCAGCGGCGATTATTACGAACTGCTGCGCCGCTTCGGTCGCTACCGCACGGTGCGCCGCTCGTTGCAAGAACGCGCACGCACGGCCAGCGACCTCAACACGGTCGCCCGATTGTTCAGTATTTATTCTTACGAAGGCAACTTTGAACCGGCGGCGCGGCTGCTGCGCGACCTGGAAGATCGCCGCGCCGGTCGCTCAGCGCCGCGCACATCCAGTACCAGTGGAACCACCCAACCAGCGGCGGTGAGCGCGTCGTGGAATGGCCGCGAGCTTGAAACCGTTGCGGCGATGTTCGCCTCCACAGGCGACTTCGATCAGGCGTCGCGCTATCTCTATACGCTCTATCTCACAGGCGGCTTGCAGCCTGGCAGCGCCTCGCGCGAAGAAGCCTTGCATCGTCTCTTCCGTGTGATGCTCGACGCGGCGGGCACGCCGACGCGCGTCGCCGCAGGCGACCTGTCGCTCTATAAAGACGTGGCGCAGGTGGACGCGAATCCGGGTTTCATGAACGGCGTGTTGTCGCTCATCCTTTCCGGCAGCGACCCGGCGAGCGAATTTGCGACGCAGGAAAAAGCTGCCGCAGGTTATTTCAACCGCGCCTTTGCGTATCGCATCTTCTCGGCCTTCAAGCAGGAGTACGCGCAATCGAAGTATCTCGCAGACATGTATCTTGGCGTCAGCGAAGTCTTCGCGGGCCTCGGCGAACATCGCCTGGCCGTCGAAGCGGGCCGCGAATTTCAACAGCTTTATCCGAACTCGCCGCATTATGCGGAAGTGTCGCTGCGCATCGCCGATTCCTATGTCGCCCTGAAAGATCGCGCGGGCGAGCGCGTCATCCTTAGCGAGTTGCTGGATCGTCTTGCACGCTTGCGCGCCAAAGGGCGACCGCTGATTGCGACTTCATCGAAGCGCTGGACTTACGGCATCTCGCCGGCAGTTGACAAGCTGGTAGATCGCATACGCTATAGCATCGAAGCCTACAGCGACACCTACGATCCGACCGAAGACCGTGCGGCGACCAACTCGGACGATGGCGACAGCGACATCGATTCGGACGAGCCCACGCAGTTTGGTAATGAAAGCGACAAACACGGGCCGAGCTACAGCAGCGTGCTTGAACGCTACGTCGCGTCGTTGGCCGCCGATAATAAGAAGACGGAGACCGTCACGTTCTTCTGGAACGAAATCCGCAAGCATCCCCGCGAAGAAGGGCTTTATGAGCGTTTCCTGCGCTGGCTCGGATCGGCTGAACTGGTCAACGAGCAGTTGAAGGCCTACAACTCGGCGATTCGCCAGTTCGATTCAAACACCTGGTATCACCGGCTGGCGCGCTGGTACGTGCGCCAGAAGCGCGGCAGGGAATTGCAGCGCTACTCGCAGCAGCTCATCAACATTTTCGATGAAGACGACATTACCGAATACCTACTGCGTTTTTCCGGTTACGGCTCATCGCCGAAGGGCGACGATCTGAATTGGGATCAGAAATTTTCATTCGATTTCTACAGCTACGCGCATCAACGCTTCCCACGCAATCTCTTCTTCGTGCGCGGTATGCTGACTTACCTTGGCGGGCGGAAGGATCTGACGCAGTGGGCGCAGCTTTCGGCGCAGTACTATTTCGCCGACCGCTCGATCCGCGAGCCGTTTCTTGCCTATCTTTCAAGCAACAATCAACTGCGCGAGCGCTACGCGACGGCGAAAGCGCGACGCGGCGACACGGCGAAAGCGCGACGCGGCGAAACAACAAATAGCCCTACGTCGACGCCACCTCTCGCCCCCGCGTCGACTTATGCGGTCTTTGCGGCGGATGCGGCGCTGTGGCTGTCGCATCACAACGAAGCGATTGATGCCTACAGGCAACTGGCCGTGCTTTATCCAGGCGAGCCGCAGTACGCCGAGCGCCTCGCCGATCTGACGCGCTCGTTCGGCCAGCAATCCGACAAGCTCTATGAAGAGTCTGCGCAGGTGATGGCGCAGATGGCCGACATCTATCCATCCAATCATGCGTATCGCATCAAGGCCGGCGAAGCCTATGCCGAGCTTGGCGACTTCAAGCGCGCCGGCGCTGAGTGGAACAAGCTGACGGCGCGTGAGCCGGGCGAGCGCAATACCTATCTCGAAGTGGCGACGGTCTTCTGGGATTACTATCAATTCGACGAAGCCATACGCGTCTTCAAGGAACTGCGCAACCAGACCGGCGACCCGACGATTTATGCCTATCGCATGGGCGCGGTCTATGAAGGCAAAGGCGATATAGACAATGCTATCGCCGAATACGTCAAGGTGCTGCCGGAACCCGGCGACGGGCGCAGCACGGTGGCCAGGCGGTTGGCGCAACTCTCAAGACGCGCAGGGCTCGCCGACAAGATCGCCGCCGCCTATGCGCAGGCGCGCGCCGCGCAGGCGGACGACTGGCAACTGGTCATCGGTTATGCAAGTTACAATGCCGAGCGCGACCATCAGGCCGAGGCGCTGGCCGGGCTGCGCACCGAAGTGGCACGCTCGACGGATGTCGAGTTTCTCGAAACCGTGCGCGATCTGTTCCAGTATATTTTGCGGCCTGAAGACGAACAGCAGGTCATCACGCGATTAACCCAGGTGGCCCGCGACGAGCGCGAGGCGATGACTTATCGTCTGCAACTCGCCGCTTTTCTCGAACGCCACAATCAAGTCGATGAAGCGATCAAGAACATCGATAAGCTGGTCGCAGACTATCCGACGAACGTCGGCATCATCGAAGAATCGACGCAGTTCTACTGGCGCGCAGGCTTGCTTGACCGCGCGCTCGATCTGTACAAGCGGACGCTGGCGAGAGCCCAGGGGCCGAATCGCCGCCTGCTGACCTTGCAATACACGCGACGCCTGGTCGAAGCCAATAAGCTCGGTGATGCCGAAGCGACCTTGCGGGCTTTCTACAACGAGAATCGCGGCGACACGGAAGTCTTTGCTGAACTGGTGCGCACGCTCGGCGCAGAGAACAAGATGGCCGACCTCGCGGCGCTTTATCAGGATGCTTTCAAGGATGTGAAAGAATCAGGGCTCACCGGCGACGACGCGAAAGCGCAGGTCGCCGAATTGCGCAGCGGCTTGATCCGCACCTTCACGGCGCTGAACAAGTACACAGATGCCGTCGATCAGCACATCGAAATCATCAACCTCTTTCCCGAAGACGCCGACCGGCTGGCCACCGCTTTTGAGTATGCCGAACTACATAACCTGCTCGACCGGCTGACGGGCTACTATGAAAAGCTGACCAAAGACGCTTACAAAAACTATCGCTGGCAGGTGGTGCTGGGCCGCATCTATGAGCGGCGCGGCAATCTGCCGGGCGCAACCGAGCAGTACCGCAACGCCGTCGTCAATGAGCCTGAGCGCGCTGATTTCCGCCTGATGCTGGCGAATCTGTTGACCAGACAGCGGCGCTATGACGACGCCATCACCGTATTGCGCGAAGGCTGGCGGCTGGCGGGCCGCGATCCGTCCTGGCTCACCGAAGTGGCGCGCATACAGGTTTTGCAAGGCAAGCGCGAAGAGGCCGTGCAGACCTTGCGGCAGGCGCTCGCTTCCAAGAAAGACACGAAGATCGCCGATCAAATCAGTGTTGCTCAACGACTCGCCTCGTGGGGTCTGTACCCCGAAGCGGTGCGCGTCTATGAAGCGGCGTTCGCCGGTTATCCGAAAGTGATGAAGGATGAATACATCGGCGGCGAGGCGATCAGCGGCTATGTCCAGGCATCGGTGCGCACGCAGCCGTTGGCGCAGGTTTATCAGAAGCTCGAACGCATGCGCGCACAATACGTGGCGATTGGCGATAACTCGTCGGACACCGACGGCTATCGCGCCAAGAACATGGTGCAGTATATCAACAGCGCCATACGGACAGACTTCGCCAGAGGCGTGATCGATTACGCCGGCTCGCAGGATGCCGCCGCCGTCGCGCAAGCCCTCGTGAATGCGACGGCGAAGCTGAACGCCTACGGCGACGCCGACGAGTTGCGGCGCTATCTCAGCATCGCGCGCGCCGCCAATCTCGTCGAAGTGGAAGAACAAATACAGGGGCGCTTGAAAGACGTAGCGTTTGCCGGACGCCCGAAGGATGAGCCGACCTCGACGACCGGCGATTCGAGTTATTACAGCGAACTGCGCGCCCTGGTGGCTTTCTATGACCGGCACGCGGCTTATGCCAAAGCGGCTGAAATGCTGGCCGCTGAATACCGGCGCGATCCGAAAAAAGATCGTTTCGATTATCAAAATGAGATTGCCACGCAGTATCGTCTGGCGGGCGACACGGCGCGCGAGCTTGAATCGCTGCGCACGGCTTACCAGAACGCCAGCGGCGCAGAAGTGACGAGCAACATCGATTGGGTCGAGCGCTATTTGACGCTGATCTATGCAGCGAACCAGCGCGATGAACTGGAGCGCATGGCTGCGACCGATGGCCCATATCAACTGCAACTCATCAATTTCTTCATCGACAAGAATGAGCGGCAGCTTGCCCGCAAAGCCATCAACAGTACGAAGCGCTCCAATGCGTGGAAGGCATCGCGCAGCGGCGAAGTCGGGCTATTCATGCGCGATACGTCTGCGGAAACCGAAGCCTTCTTCAAGCGCGCCCTCGACATCAAGACCATCGGCGAGATGCTCAACCGCAAGGTAGACGATAAGCAAATTCTGCTTGGCAACGACTGGTTTGTGGCGGCGCGT
>JBBWZK010000449.1:0-24401 GCA_039648975.1 Blastocatellia bacterium | reverse complement strand
ATCAGCTTGATTGAAAGATATGTCCGCAGCGATGCCCAGTCAAGTGGCGCACGGCACTATGCTTGCCTTTCATCGCGCTGTGGATCGATGCTACGCGTGATTCGTTCTTTTTCGGAACGAAGTCGATAACGGCTTGCCTGTTATCGGTACATCGACGGGGCGAAGAATAGATATGAGCAAAGCCATCCTCAGAACATCGCGTGTCGTTATCCTGTTGACCTTGACGCTGCTGCTGGCGCAAACGTCGCTCAGTTATTCGGTGCTCACGCATCAAGCCATTATTGATACGACCTGGAAAGACTCGCTCAGACCGCTGCTCTTGAAACGCTTTCCACAAGCCACAGATGAGCAACTGCGCGAGGCGCACGCCTACGCCTACGGCGGCGCGATCATTCAGGACATGGGCTATTATCCGTTCGGCAGCAAGTTCTATACAGACCTCGCGCATTATGTGCGTAGCGGCGACTTCATCGAAGTCATGATGGCCGAAGCCAAAGACCTCAACGAATACGCCTTCGCGCTCGGCGCGCTGGCGCACTATGCGGCTGACAACAACGGCCATCCTATCGGCGTCAATCGCGCCGTGCCGCTGGCCTACCCGAAGTTGCGCGCGCAGTATGGCAACGAAGTCACCTATGTCGAAGACCCTGCGGCGCATCTGAAAACCGAATTTAGTTTTGACGTCATACAGGTGGCGCGCGGCAAGTACGCGCCCGATAGCTATCACGACTTCATCGGCTTCAAGGTATCTAAAGATCTGCTTGAACGCGCCTTTCTGAAAACCTATGACCTTGAATTGAAAGACCAGTTCGTCAGCCTCGACCTGGCCATCGGCACGTTCCGGCGCGCGGTCAGCGGCTTGATTCCTGAAATGACCAAGGTGGCGTGGGAGACGAAGAAAGACGACATCGTCAAAGCGCAGCCCGGCATGACGCAGGAGAAGTTTCTCTATAGCATAAAGCGCGCCGACTATGACAAAGAGTTCGGCAAGGAGTACGAAAAGCCCGGCCTTGGCACCAAACTCCTTGCAGGCTTTGTAAAGTTTCTTCCAAAAGTCGGGCCGCTCAAGCCGCTCGCCTTCAAGCCGCCGACGCCCGAAGCCGAGCGGCTGTTTATCGAGAGCTTCAACGCCACATTAGTTCGTTATCGCGCCCTGCTCGCGCAGTTGCGCACTGGCAAGTTGGATTTGCCGAACACCGATTTCGACACGGGCCGCCCGGTGCGTGCAGGCGAATATAAGCTGGCAGATGAAACTTACGCGAAGCTTCTCAAGCAACTGGCCAAGCACAACTTTGAAAATGCCAGCCCGGAATTGCGCCGCGACATTCTGGCCTTCTATAGCGACCTGAGCGCGCCGCTTGCCACCAAGCGCGACAAGGACGAATGGCGCGAAACGCTGCGCGCCCTCGATCAGTTGAAAGCCATGCAATCGCAACCGGCATCGGCTCGCAAGCAATAGAGTGCGGCTCAACGCGCCGTCGCCAGCCCGGCGAAGTTCGCCAGCAGTCGCAGGCCGGCATCCTGGCTCTTTTCGGGATGGAACTGCACGCCGGCAACTGCGCCGCGCGCGCAGATGGAAGGATAGCGGATGCCGTATTCGGTTTCGGCAATCACGTCTGCCGCATCGTCGACAACCACGTGATACGAATGCACGAAGTAAAAGTAAGTGCCGTCACTCAACCCATCAAGCAGCGGATGCGTCTTCGTCTGCTCGATCTGATTCCAGCCGATCTGCGGCACGTGCGGCCCGTCATCAGGAAAGCGCACGACGCGCCCGCGCATCAAGCCCAGCCCCTGATGCACGCCGAACTCGTGGCCTTCATCAAACATCAATTGTAGTCCAACACATAAACCGAGCACTGGCCGGTTCTGCTCTGCGGCTTCAAGGACAAGCTGATCGAGATGCGCGGCGCGCAACTGTCGAGCGCATTCGCCGAACGCCCCGACGCCGGGCAAAACGATCTTTTCTGCCGCACGAATCGCCCCTGCGTCGCTCGTCACCATGGCTTGCGCGCCGACCGCAGCAAAAGCCTTCTCGACGCTGCGCAGGTTGCCGACTCCGTAATCAATAATCGCGATCATGATCGGTAGACAGGAAGCAGGAAGCAGGAAGCAGGAGACAGGGTTATGTTGTTCTGACTGCCTACTGCCTACTGCCTCCTGTCACAATGTTCCTTTCGTAGACAGCACGCCTTCGATGCGTTCCGACGTGCGCGTTGCCGCAGACAGGCTGCGGGCTACTGATTTGAAGACGCCTTCGATGATGTGGTGTTGGTTCGCGCCGTAGAACAACTCGATGTGCAGGTTGCAGCGGACTTCGTGCGCGAACGAGCGCCAGAAGTGCTCGACCAGTTCAACGTCAAGCTCGCCTATGCGAGTGCGTGTGTTGGCGACGCGGTAAACAAAGAACGCCCGCCCGCTCAGATCAACGACGGCGCGCGCCAGCGCCTCGTCCATCGGCACGTAAGCCACTCCGTAACGCACGATGCCGCGCTTGTCGCCGAGCGCTTCGGCAAATGCCTGGCCGAGCGTGATCGCGATGTCTTCGACCGAATGATGACCGTCGATCTGCAAGTCGCCCGCGCAGGTGACTTCGAGATCGAACAAACCGTGCCGCGCGAACAGGTCGAGCATGTGATCGAGAAAACCTATGCCGGTGGCGACGGTTGACGCGCCGCGCCCGTCGAGATCGATCTTGACAGTGACATCGGTTTCGCGCGTCGTGCGCCGTTTTTCTGCGACTCTTGCCATCGTTTGCCTCCACAACAGCGCAAGCTGACTTCCTTGCGTTACACTGCGCGCATCACCTCGTTCAGCGCCGCGATCAAGCGGTTGTTTTCGGCGGGCGAGCCGATTGACAAGCGCAAGTAATCTGCCAGCATCGGGTACTTGCTCACGTCACGAACCAGTATATCGCGAGCCAGCAACTCATTGAACAACTTTTGCGGCCCCGCGTCAGTCCGCGCCAACAGAAAGTTAGCTGCCGAGGGCACAGGCTCGATGCCACGGATACCGGCGAGCGCGGCAAAGACGCGCTCGCGCTCGCTGATGAGCAAGTCGATCTGCGGGCGCAATAAGTCATATCGCTCACAGGCGACCTGCGCTGCCGTCGCTGAAAAAAAGTTGAGATTATATGGCAGCGTCGCCTTGTGAATTTCGCGCGCCAGTTCCGCTCGTGTCAGCAGGTAGCCGACGCGCAGGCCGGCCATCGCCATGGCTTTCGAGAAGGTTCTGAGAACAATCAGATTCGGCAGGTCTTCAAGCAGAGGCACGACCGTGCGCCCGGAGAATTCGTGATAGGCTTCATCAACGACGATCAGCCCGTCAAAGTCGCGAGCGATTTCCTGCAAGTCTTCTTCGCTGATCGAGCAGCCGGTCGGATTGTTGGGCGAGCAGATGATGATCACATCGGCGCGCTCGCCGGTCGCCCGCTCGCGAATCGCTTCAACATCGAATTGCAACTCTCGCGTGAGCGGCACGCCGAGCACTTCACCACCTAAAACATTGACGATTTGTCGGTAAAGAGTGAAGGTCGGTTCAGGCAGTACGACGCGCGTGCCACGACTTACCGTCACCATCAGCGTCGCTTGAATCAATTCGTTCGAGCCGTTGCCAGCCAGCGTGCCTTGCGGTTTCCAGCCCGCGAAACGCGCCAGGGCTTCGAGCAGCGCCGACGGCACGAAATCCGGATAGCGCGACCAAGGGCGTGAGGCCAGCCGGCGCTCGACTTCACGCTTGATCTCTTCAGGCATATCGAACGGGTTCTCGTTCTGATTGAGCTTGATCGAGGCGCGGTAAGGCGCGAGCGTGTAGGCGGTGATGGCGCGCACCGCCAGCTTGATCTTTTGCAGGGGGTCGGGGGCCGACGGCGAGGGGTCGGGGGTCAGGGGCCGGGGGCCGGGGTTGGCGTTCACTTCTTTTTTGTTATCTTCACTACTCACCGTTTTCTCTCCTCGCTATTGGATCAGGGCTCGGTTCCTCACCGGCCCCTGACCCCTGACCCCCGGCCCCCGTCCTTAAAAGGACAGCGCGTTTGTGCGCCGTCAGACCTTCGCTATCAGCCATCGCGGCGATGGCGTCGGCGTGGCGCAGCAACGCGGCTTGTGAGTAATGAATCACCGACTGGCGCTTGAGAAAATCATAGACGCCGAGCGGCGACGAGAAGCGCGCTGTGCCGACCGTCGGCAGCACATGATTTGGCCCGGCGAAGTAATCGCCGATGGGTTCGCTCGAATAGTCGCCGAAAAAGATGGCCCCGGCATTTTCAATCAACTGGGCCGTGCTCTCATTGTCTGCCGTCATCAGTTCGAGATGTTCAGGCGCGATCTTGTTAGATAGATCACAGGCGGCTTCGAGCGAGTCGGCAACCAGGATCGCCCCATAAGCGTCGAGCGAAGCGCGGGCGATGTCGCGCCGTTCCAGGCTCTCTAATTGCCGCTCGACTTCATGCGCCACGTCGCTGGCGAAGCTCCAGCTAGTGGTGATACAAATCGCCGAAGCTTCGGCGTCGTGTTCGGCCTGTGCCAGCAGATCGGCGGCGACGAAACGCGCACGGGCGGTTTCATCGGCGATGACGACGACTTCCGTCGGGCCGGCGATGGAATCAATGCCCACCGCGCCGTAGACCAGCTTTTTCGCTATGGCGACATAGATGTTGCCCGGCCCGACGATCTTGTCGACGCGCGGGATGGTCTCGGTGCCGAAGGCGAGCGCGGCAATCGCCTGCGCGCCGCCGACGCGATAGACTTCCGTGATGCCGAGTTCGTGGATGACGGCGGCGACCGCCGGAACTTTTTCGAGCGTGCTGGGCGGCGTCGTTATACAGATGCGACGCACGCCCGCGACCTGCGCCGGAATAGTATTCATCACTACAGACGAAGGGTAGGCGGCGCGCCCGCCGGGAACATACAGCCCGGCAGCCGCGACCGGACGTATGCGCTGGCCGACGCTCGCGCCATCGGCGAGCGAGATTTGCCAATCGGCTTCGCGCTGATGTTCGTGAAAGGCGCGGATGTTGGCGATGGCTTGCCGGAAGGCGTCGACGGCGCGTGCATCGGCGCGTGCGGCCATCTCTTTAATGAACTCGGCGCGGACGCGAATCTCGCCCGCTTGCAGCGTCACGCCATCGAACTTTTCGGTGTAATGGATGAGCGCCTCGTCGCCGCCAGCGCGCACGCCTTCGATGATCTCGGCGACGCGCGCAATGAGTTCAGGATTCATCTGCAACGTGCGCGAGCGAATGCGCTCCAACGCCGCGCTTGCCGTGTTCGGTTTATAGGCTACAATTTCCATCAATCTAAATTTGCTCGCCACAGCGATATCAAACTCGCCGGTTTTCCAAATCAACAACCTAGCACGCAGCAAAGTCAAAAGGCAAAGCGCGCGCCGTGACAGGTGATCTGGGATGTGGAGGTGGGATAAGTGCAGCCTGATGCGTGAGGTTCAGGAACTGGCGCGCTGCTATAAAACCAATCAACCTGGTTTGAGCAAGGAGCTTTAACGCAGAGGTCGCAGGGGACACGTAGAGAAGAGATAGTGTCCTCTGCGTGTTCCTTGCGACCGCCGCGTGCGAAGCACATCTCCAGCCATCCTGCGTTAAAAAGGTCTTCAAAATAGAGCGCCCGGCCTTGCGCTAGGTTACTGTGCAAAGCGTCTGGTTCGACGACTCTTTATAATTGCGCACGATATCTTCGAGCTTTCTGAGAATCTGCGCATTGCCGTCGCGATTAACCAGCATCGGCTTGAGTTTGATCAGCACTTCATTGATCAGGCCGGGCTGCTGCGTGACAAAAACGATGCGCTCATCAACCTCCAGCTTCAGCGCCGGCACATCGATATCGGGAAAGCCCTTGGGGAAGTCCCGCTTTCTTTCGGCGCGCTCCCAGGGCGGCGAAAGAATTTGCATGCGCCAGCGTTTTGAATCATCGCCGCGCACGATGCCGGAAGCAATGTAAACATCCGTGATTTTGCCCTTCAGCCATATACAATCGCCGCAGTAGGTGTGTTGCACGACTGTCAGAACATACTCCGGCTCTTTCTTGTTAAGCATAACCGAGTCCTCTCGCGTAAACGGAGATCAGAGGATATGAGACGGCAGGGGCAAACGGCTCTGGTTGCTTATAAAATGGTCGCGCCGCCATGTCAATAGTTGGATGAGGGCTACTGAGATGTGTTTTTTCCGCCACTAACTACGGCTGGCTGGCGGCGCGGGCGCGGCGGGCGTTGTCGGCAAGCGCGCGCGCCTGATCGAGCGAATCCACCGCTTTGCGGAACTGCACGTCGTCGGCAAGATAAACTTGATCGCCGGCATCTGCACCGTATGCCGCGCTGATCAATTCGCGGCGCAACTGCGAACGAATGTAATCGAGTTTGCCGTTGAACTGCGCCTCGCTGATGTTGAACGGCGGCTTCGTGGCCAGATAAGCGCGGAACGCCGCGACCAGCGCATCGGTGATGGGAAAACGATTGAGGTCATCGGCGCTGAGCCGGGTTTTGTATTGGGTTTCGCCAATGCGGTATTCGCGCATACCTGTGACCTGCCCCGCTGCAAGCTGGCGCACGAAATGAAAAGCGCCGTAAAACAACCGCCCGCGCACCGCGCCGGCTTCCGGCGCTTTCGACTCGATGTCAGGCGTGATGCCGCCGCCGCCATAGACCAGACGGCCCGCATCCGTATGCAAGGCATCGCCGCGCCCCGCATCTGGATGCTCGGCTTCGCCGCGATTGAAGTAATAATCGTAAAAAGACATATTGGCGTAGTTGCGCTGAATCAGCCGGCCCGTCGGCGTATAGTAACGCGCCGTCGTCAACACCAATCCTGTGCCTCCCCACAAACGAAAGACGCCCTGCACCAGGCCCTTGCCAAAGCTGTTTTCGCCGACGATCAAAGCGCGGTCGTGATCCTGCAACGCCCCGGCGACGACTTCCGAAGCCGACGCCGTGCGGCGATTGATGAGAATCACTATCGGCATGGTTTCGGGCACGTTGTTATCCAGCACGCGATGGATGCTCGGCGCAGCCTCTTCGTCACGCCCGCGCACCTCGACGATCTTTTCGCCGGGCGGCAGGAATTTCATCGCCACTTTAATCGCTTCATCGAGCAGGCCGCCTGGATTGTCGCGCAGGTCGAGCACGAGTTGGCGCATGCCTTCCTGCTTCAGATGGGTCATCGCCTCGCTGACTTCTTCATCGGTGCGGGCGGAAAATCCGCCGGTCAAGGCAATGTAGCCGACGCTACTTTGATTGACCATGAACGCGTTGCGCACGGTCGGCAGCTTCACTTCGTCGCGCTTGATGCTGAAGGTGATGGGACTTGGGACGCCAGCGCGCTCGACGGTGATCTCAATCGAGTCGCCTTTTTCGCCGCGCACCGCGTACATCACCTTTTCGGTCGTCCAGTCTT
The DNA here is from genome assembly GCA_039648975.1 of Blastocatellia bacterium. Classification (GTDB taxonomy): domain Bacteria; phylum Acidobacteriota; class Blastocatellia; order UBA7656; family UBA7656; genus DATENM01. Next base: position 16,999 of record JBBWZK010000449.1, on the reverse strand, counting down.
CGACGTTCTGTTTATCGATGGCCAGGATGGCGTCGCCATAGCGCAAGCCTGCGCGCCAACTCGGCCCGTCCGGTGTGACCGACAGGATATAGACGCGGTCGTAGCGCTTCGAGATGGTCACGCCGATGCCGTAGGTGCGGCTGCTTTGCTCGGTCTGCATATCATCGAATTCTCTTTTGGTGAAGAAGGTCGAGTGCGGATCGAGTTGATGCAGCATGCCCTGAATCGACGCCTTGCCGAGCAGTTCGAGGTCAAGGCGACCGGCATAACCATCCTGAACCGTCTCCAGGGCTTCCTGGAACTCCTTGCGCAATTCTTCATCGGCATCGGGCGTCCCGGCTGCCACATGCACGACGCGCGGCGAACCGAAGTAGCCGCCGGCCAGCGTCGCCACGGCAATGATGCAGGCGGCAACGAGCGGCAGGGCGCGTGTCTTGAGAAACTGCTGGACCACCGATTTCAGCATAATACAAAACCGAAATCGCCGTCAAAAATTTGCGAGGGCTAAAGGATGAGGGGCTAGGGGCTAGGGGCTAGGGGCTAGCTATGAGATTGCCAAGGTGTCGATTGGTTCGGACTACTCTGTTCACTAGCCCCTAGCCCCTAGCCCCTTCTTCAGAATCCCGCCGGTTCGTCTTGCCGCATATCCACCAGGTCGAGGTGGCCGCCGGCGAGCAAGCCGATGCGATAAAGGTTATGGCAGAGCATCTGCGGCGCACCGATGAGAATCAGCTTTGTCGCGCGAGCGCCGAGTTGCCGTAGGGCATTGACGGCTACGGCTATGGCCGCGCCGCCGTCTATATCGAGGCCGTTCAAGTCGAGCGTCGCTTCGCCGCGCGCATCCAGGTTGAGCGCCAGCAAACAATCCGCAAACTCATCGGCATTATTGGCCGTCAAATCGCCTTCGACGATGATGGCATTTCCCCGCCTTTGAACAACCAGCGGATTCATTTTGTCGTTTGCGCTACTCATGAAACGGGCTGGCGGAATAAATCTTTTGCCTGCCGATTTATTTCGCCCTTTCAGGGCTCGCTGCTTTCCCCGGCTGGCCCCCGGCGCACTATGCCAGGCTATTGAGTTGCGCCCCTGCGGGGCTTAACTGCTGCCGAACTCGCGTTCTTAACGGCGAACGTAGGTTTCGTAAGACTTAATCAACTCAAGCGCCCGCGCCTTGCTGGGACTCGCCGTACTTTGAATCGCTGTGCGCAACGCGGCGACCTCTTTGAGCGCGTCCGTCTTGTACTCAGCCGCTACAGGCTCTGCCGATTTCATCAGATCGAGTCCAGAGTTAAGTGACTCGATGATGTCCTTCATCGCTTCTTCGGCATGCACGCCGCGCGGATAAAGGGTCAGGTACTTGCCGCTGGTCATATTCAAATGGCCGAGATGACAGACCGGGTCGCCTTCGCACTCGCCGGGCAGCGGCAGCTTTGCGGCTTCCCAGGCGATGCGCTCGCCGATAGAAAGCGCGCGATACTGCTTCGCCAGTTCCCAGAAGACAGCGGCTTTGATCATCCACTGGCCGCCCGGCTCGCTGTAAACGATCAGTGCCTCGTTGGCTTTGATCCAGGCTTGATAGGGCGGCTGTTCCTGCTTGTCGGTCGGCAGGGCTTCGGCAGCCCGCCTGATCGCCGTCAGCCGCGCAAGCTCAAGCTCGGCGGTCGCGTCAGGTTGTGTAGCCTCCGCTACAACAGACGAAAGAAAGCGCGCCAGGTCGACCATCTCGCCGAAATTCGTTTGCTCCGCTTTCAAGCGCTCGGCTGCAATGCGGCGATAGATCGCCACGCGGTTGTTCATATCAAAGGGTGCGGTGAAGCTGCCGAAGACCCATCCGTCTTTGCCGCCGGGCGCACTGATGCGATACCAGAAATCTTCCGCGCCGCCGATGCGTTCTTTGTTTGCTGACTGCTCAAGCTCCTGAGCCAGTGTGCCGATGCCGAGCTTGGTCACTTCTTCGGCGGTCGTCTTGGGCATGGCCCGCACGCGCACGCCTGAAGCCACCGTGATACGCGATTTTCCGGGTGATTGCGCCAATACAGGGGTATTCGTGCCGGCAATGACTAACCAGACAGCCACCAGCACCATCGGGATGTGCGAGGATTTGCTAAGTTGGATCATCCACATAACGCCGGAATTGAGCCACCCGACGCCGAGTAGCGATAAGTAACGATTTACCACACAACGAAGCAAGCTAATGCGGATCGGCTCGAATGGCCCGTTGGACATGGCTCGACAACAAAAGAGCTATTTCGTCCACATCTCTGAGATTACTTTCGCAAGCTGATTCCTGCGCTGCCTTCGCCAATTATGCCTCTGGTTAGCAAGGCTTCAATCGCAGCATCAATCACCTGTTTCAAAGCCGCGCCGGTACGGTTAAACCCGAACAAAGCGCGAACTTCGTTAATGAGATTCTGGCGCGTAAGACCGCTCCGCGCTACCCGCAAGATCATTAAAATTGCTTCCTGCACTTCTTCGGGCGCAATGCGTTCGGCAGGGATGTTTATTTCGCTGCGCGACCGGACGCGGACCTCGCTATTCGGTTTGAAAACAAACTCGCCGCGCAACTCCAAATGTCTAGCTTGCCGCAAAAGCTGTAAAATGTCGACGATTCGGCTTTGAATTCGGCTTCCGGCTTTCGTTCCGAAAAAGGCGGCGGTGCGGGTCGTTACGTCCTTGTAGTGAAGCGGGGCTTCAATTTCAGCGACGTGCAAGACAATTCTAGCAAGATGATTTGTCGGCATTTCGAGCAAACCTTGCGACGGCACGAAATTCGGCAATTCGGCGCAGCCGTAATTTTCAGCCGTTGGGCGAACGTAATTTTGATCGTCAAAACTTCCAAACAGATTTTCAACTCTAGTGTCGGAGATTTTGCCCAAAGACTCTTGCGCTTGGCGTTCACGTTCAGCTTCAGCGAATTGTTTGCGCTCGCGTTCCTCCGCTTCCTGGTGCCTAGCGCGCTGCCGCGATTGTTCAATTAGATCCCGTAAGCGTTCGATTTGTCCGCTGCGGTCTTTGAACCAATCGGTTGACCAGAGACGATGAATCTCCCATCCGCGAGTTTCCAGAACTTGCTGGCGCAGACGGTCGCGGTCACGGGCTGTTTCCGAAGAATGATAGGTAACACCATCGCATTCGATTCCACAAACGAATCGTCCTGCCACGTCGTCATCTAAAACACCGAAATCAATCCGATAGCCGCTTACGCCGACTTGCGGCACAAGCTGCACGCCGCATCTGGTCAGTTCTTGAAAAACGTCGCGCTCAAAAGGTGACTCGGTTTCCGCCAACACAGAAAGCACAGGACTGTCGAGACGTTTGTGTTCAGCATAGGTCAGGAAATCGCGCAACAACTGTGCGCCACGCGAAGTCGTCGCTACCGGGTTAATGTCTTGGCCGCGAATGGACGAAAAGACACGCATCAACTTTCTGGCCCGCGTTGTCAAAACATTAAGCCTGCGCCAACCGTTTTCGCTGTTTAAGGGGCCGAAGTTGTAGCGCAACCTTCCATCCGTTGCTTTGGCGTAGGTGACGCTAATGAAAATTACATCGCGTTCGTCACCCTGTATGTTTTCCAGATTCTTAACGAAAAACGGTTCTTCTTTATTGCGGTCGAAAAACGACTCGATGCTGGGGTCTTGACGGCGGCGTTGTTCCAGTTCGTCTTGAATCGCAAGCTGCTGACGCATATTGAAAGTTCCCACGCCAAGCGAAACATCCGGCTTCGTTTTGGCATGCCTGATAACTGCGTCAGCGACTTGCCGCCCCTCAATTAAATTCAAGCCTTTGCCTTCGTAAACGCCGTCGGCGACAAATTCAAAATGCAACCCCGCGTCTACATTTTCGGTCTCTACGCTCGGGAAAGTGTAAAGCTCAGCGTCATAAAAACTGACATTTGAGAACGTGATGAGCGATTCGTATGCGCTGCGATAATGCCATTTCAAACGCGAGTTCGGCACGCCTGCGCCCGCGACATCTTCCAGAATGCTCTGCGAATCTTCATAAAGCGGCAACCCATCTTCGTCATATTGAACATTAACCGTTCCGCTTTGGACGGCGAAAAAGTTGGTGGGAGGAAGCTGCTTGGGATCGCCGACGACAACTAACTGCCGCCCACGCAGAATTGCTCCGACGGCTTCTTCGGTCGGCAACTGCGAGGCTTCGTCGAAAATTACGACATCAAATTTGTCTTCGATGTTTTCCAAAAGCTGTGCGACGGATTGCGGCGACATCATAAAACAAGGCTTGATGGTGCGAATCGCCGGAAAAGCCAGTTTCATCGTCGTACGAAGCGGCAAAAGGCCACGTTGTTTAGTGAGTTGTCCGCGCAAAAAACTCATCGCTTGATGCAATCCAGGTTTTTGCAAGTTGGATTGCAGCCGTTCGCGTATTAAACCGATGAGTTCGGCGCGGTTTTCGCGCAACACACGCTCGTCCAATTCCTGAAACTCTTTGACTCGCTGCTCGTGTGTCAGCGTTTGAAAATGGAGTAGTGGCGGGCGTTCCTGAATGACCCGCACCAGCCACTTCTGATAAAAGCCGCGCTCGAAAGCTGCAGCCAGATCGTTGAATGCAAGCTGCTCGCTCATCGCAAGCGGCAAAAGTTCGGCAGCCCTTCCCCGCTCAACTTTTTGCCTTGAGGTTTCAAACGCCGCCCATCGCGGCGCAAGTCGGATATGGTCAAGCAAATCCGAAATTCGATTCAAGATCTCCGATAAATTTGAATCGGTAAAATAATTCTCCCGAAAACCGACAAGCGTGCAAAACTGCTTGAGCTTGGTTTGAATCTTTTGTGCTTCTTCTACGAGAAGCCGCACGTTCAACATATCAGGCGCAGGCTGGCTAGCAGTTTTCATTGTCCGCTCTTGTAAACCGTACTGCACGCACAACCGCCGAAATTCCAGAACCCAGGCAATATAGTTTTCCAACACTTGCCAGTTCGACGCTTCGCCCTTCCACAGTGCGCCGAAAAGCTGCAAGCCAAGAATTGCTTGCGTTTCTAAATTTTGTTTCTCACGTAAATACTCCGCAACCGTTTTTAATTCTTTTTCCATCACCAACCAGGAATCCAAATAGCCTGGTGATGAGCCTTTGGTTCGTTGGTGTTCAAGGAAAAGCGATCTCATGTTGGCGGCTTCTTTTTCAAGCTGTAATAGGATATCAGTTCGGTTTGAAGAAGTGTTCTTCCAAGAAGAGTCTCGTTTGTGCAGATTATTCTCAATATACAAGTGACGAAAATTCTTTACCCAAGCGACGTAATTTTCTAGCACTTCCCAATTTGAGTTTTCGCCTTCCCAAAGCGATCCAAAGAATGCTACGCCGAGAGAATCTCGTTCCTTCAAATTTTGCCTTTCCCGAAAATACGCAACCACCGTTTTCAGGTCTTTTCCCATCAGTTCCCAAGTACCCAAATAACCTTGCTGTAATTCGGCGGCTTGACAATGCCCGACAAGAGTTGAACGAACTTCATCGGCTTGTTTTTCAATCAACTGAACATTAGCAAAATCCAAGATAGAACTGCTTTCAATACAAAGATGCCGAAAAGCCAATACCCAAATGACGTATTTTTCTAATGCATCCCAATTTGATTTTTTATCTTGCCACAGCGAGCCGAAAAACTGTTGTCCAAGCGCAGCTTTTGCTTCGAGGTCTCGTCTCTCGCGCCACAGTTCAGCAACCATCTTCATGTGGTTTGCTTGCTCAATAAGGCTTGCTTGATATGTTGATAACCGATATGAAAGCCAACGTTTTTTAATGGCTCGATAACGCCCATCAAGAAAAGCCAAAAAACTGAAAAAGCCGGAAGATTTTTGCTCGACGTAGGTAATGTCATCGGATGGGTTTTGCTCGTTTACAGTAGCGTTAAATTTTTCTGCTATCTGTCCTCGTAGTCGAGCAATTTTTCGACCGCTTTCAATCAAGCGGTGAGTTTCAAACACGAACCTCTCATACATTTCATCGCTTAAAACCCTCACTTTCAAAACCTGTTCCTGCAAGGTGATAATTTTTCGACCGCTTTCAATCAAATTTAAGGCTTCCGACAAAAGGCTGTCGTAATTATCATTTCTCAATATCTGCGCCTGTGAAGCATGTTCGCCCAATCTGACAACATTGCGTCCTTTTTCAATTAAGTTGTTTGCTTCTGGGGGTGGCGAATTCCATGCCTCGCTACTTACAACGTTCAATGGGGCACCTGGAGATTGTGCAATCACGGAAGCAATAGACACTGCCGTTTCAACATCAGCGAAGCTTCTAATCGGCGGCAATCCATAAGAGTTTTCTGCCGTCTCGGCTAATTCAATCGCTTTTCCCAAGCACGTTTTGATTTCTGCGCCGAGCGCGTTGATTTGATCCAGGTCGTACTCCGAATAAAATGTTTTGATTGTGTCGCGCCAAATGTGTTTGCTTGGAGAACCGATAGCTTCGGCGGCGACCGCCAAATCTTTCAAGTCGCGCAAAACATCAGCAAGCTGCGCCTGGGTCGTGGTGTAAATGTCTGCTTCGAGCAGGATTTTCGGCGCGTTTAAGACTTTGCCGAGTTCGCCGTAAACGCGATACGGCGACAAGTTCAAAGCGCCAAAGGAAGCGTGAACGGTGCGAGCGTATTCAGTCAATTGCGTTCTGACAACGGGCAAGCGGTCAATTGAGCTTTTTGTTCCAACGAGGCGCTGCAACGAAGCGTCGAGCGCATTGCGGATTTGCTGCATCACGGCGCGTTTGTTTGCTTTAGTCGAATGAAGTTCGAGGCAGGACTCGCCAAGACCGACGGCGACCAGACGACGACAAACGACTTCGAGCGCGGCCATTTTTTCAGCTACGAAAAGCACACTTTTTCCCGCTGATAACGTCTGCGCGATTAAATTCGTGATTGTCTGAGACTTGCCAGTCCCAGGCGGACCTTCCAGAACCAAATCGTAGTTGCGAGCGACGGCTGAAATAGCTCGCAGTTGGCTTGAATCAGCATCAACGACTTGTGCCGTCGCTTCGGGGGCAAACTCGTGGTCAAGCTCCATTTGCCTTACTTCTTCGGGAAGCCCGACAAACTGTCGCCCACTTCGGGTGATGATATTGCCGATGATCATATGAGTGGCTAAAGACGCGGCATTTTTCTCCAAGTCTTTGTACATCGCCAATTTTTGAAATGAGAACAACGCCAGATAAATCTCGGTTTTAACTTTCCATTCCTTTTGCTGCGAAATGGCATCGGCGACTTCGGCGAAAAACTGCTGCACATCGTAGCTTTCGTTTAGCTGGCTCGAGTCGGGAATTTCTGGCAGCGTGATACCGAAATTACGGCGCAAGTATTCAAGCAGCGAGGGATTAACGACGGTTTCATCTTCATTAGTTGTAATCGTAAAACCGGCGCGGGCGGATTTGCGCGACAACTCGACCGGAACGAGAATTAGGGGAGTTTTGTAAAACTCTTGTGAATCGGCAGATTCGCGGTAGTGAAGCGTGCCGAGCGACAAAAACAAAGCGTTGACGCCTTGTTCTTCTATTATGAGGCGGGCTTGTTCTTCCAAACGGCGCAGTGATTTATCTAATTGCTCTGGGGAGGCGTTTGTTTGCAGATAATCATCGGTGTAATGGTCGGCTAAATTGTTCGCTTCGTAAGGCACGAAATCCGGCGCAGGTAAATTTTCTTCCAAGTCTTCCACGTCAAATGCGGTAATTTCTACATTCGATTCTAGGTTCGCGGTTTTTTCTTTTTTTGCTTGTGGAAGAAACTTCAAAGATTTGCCTTGCAAACAAAGCAGCTTAAAAATCTCCACCGGTTGTTCGTCAACGATTGTGACCGTCGAAACTTTTTGAACTTTGAAATTCAAAGCGCGATTGCGTTTTGATAAATCGAGCAGCTTGCTTTTCCAAACATTGATAGTCGCGGAAATGCGCTGCGATTGGTTCGGGTTAGTAGAAATGTTTTCCGGCATGTTCACTGATTGAATGAAACTTGAGATTTGTAAATCCTACGCCTCAAGATTTTAGCTTTGAACGCTTCGTTTACCAAATTTTCCGGTGATAAAGAGCAATATCGATCAGAAGTGCGAGCGCGATAATAATAGCAACGATGCCTGCACTTATAAAAAGTTACTGTCTCTTTTTTGTCGGCCTCCCTTGAACGTCAGTTAGGCAATTATCTGGTCGTGCGACGCACGTCAAGCAATATGTATAATTGTGTTCCTAACTTCTACAAGGATGTTGGCAAAACATTTCTGTTCCACCCTTCGCATCTCACGAACCGCTTAATCCTAGCAACGTGCAAGCACATAACTGCAAGGTTAGGCGGACGTACGCGGCAAGTCAATGATGAGAAGAAGTGATGCGTGATGCGTGAATCAACGCGTATCGGGCCATTCAATAGACAGTATTATTCTCACGCATCACGCATTACCCCTATTGCTGCGGCTATTCCTTCTTGCGGTACTTATCGAACCAGCCGCGCAGATAGAGAATCTGCGACAGGCGATTCGACGGGTGGCGCGGCGTCGCGTTGAACGGGTGATACTCATCTTGAATGCGCACCATCAGCGTGTCGACTTTGCGCAGCTTGAGGGCGCGATAATACTGTTCGGTCTGCTCCATCGGCGTGCGCAAGTCGAGTTCGCCGGTCATCAGCATGGTCGGCGTCTTGACGTTGCCGACATAGGTGAGAGGCGAGCGCTTCAGATGTTCGGACGGGTCTTCCCACGGCAGCTTCCTGAAGTTGTAGTACCAGCTCGACCCGTCGGTGGTGCCAACGAAGCTATACCAGTTGATCACCGGCTTCATCACGACAGCGGCGGCAAAGCGATTGGTGTGGCCGACAATCCACGAGGTCAAGACGCCGCCACCGCTGCCGCCGCAGACGAACAGATTGCGCTCATCAATGTAGCCCTTCTTGATGACCGCATCGACGCCGTTCATCAAGTCATCGTAATCTTCGCCGGGATAGTTGAACTTGATGGCGTTGCCAAACTCCTGGCCGTAGCCGGTAGAGCCGCGCGGATTCGTATATAGCACGACGTAGCCTTCAGCGGCGTGATTCTGAAACTCGAAGTTGAAGCCGACGCCGTACATCGAATGCGGCCCGCCGTGAATGTAAAGGATCAAGGGATACTTCTTCGCGGGGTCGAAGTCGGGCGGCTTGACGATCCAGCCCTGCACCTTTTTGCCGCCTACTGAGTCGTACCAGACTTCTTCAACCGCGCCAAGCTTGCGGCCTTCGAGCAGGTCGCCGTTCACGTCCGTCAGCTTTTTCGGCGCGGGACTTTTGAGATTAATGACGACGACATCGCCCGGCTCCGTGGGGCTAATGAGGATGCCCGCTGCCAATCCGTTTTTTGTAATCGATGATACTTGCAGTTGCTGCACGCCGTGGGTTACGGCCTGCGGCGTGCCGCCTCGGAGCGCGGCGAAGTAGAGATTATCCGAGCCGCGATCTTCGCTGGTGAAATAGATGCCGCTGCCATCGCTTGCCCAGATCAGCCCGGCGGGCGAGCGGTCGAAGCCATCGGTGAGCAGGCGGCGATTCTTGCCGTCAATGTCCATCAGGTAGAGCTTCGAGATGATGTATGTGTCATCCGTATTGTCGAAGCCCGTATAAGCGATTCTGCGGCCATCGGGCGAAATCGCCGGGCTTGAATCCGGGCCGCGCCGGTCGGTCAATTGCGTGATGCGGCCATCGGCGAGCGATAAGGAATAAATCTCCGATTCGCGCCACTCGTATTCGGCGTTGGGCTTGCGCAGGCCGCTGAAAATAATTCTTTGTGAATCGGGCGTCCATTCGGGCGCACCGTGATTGAAATCGCCATCGGTCAACTGGCGCGGCGTGCCGCCGGTGTCGGGAATGATGAAGATGTGTGTGAAGCCTTCGGGGCGGTAGCCGACCGTGTCTGCACGATAATCCAGCCGATCAACCACGCGCGGCGGCTCGACCCATTTCGCGCCCGCCGGTCGCTGCGGCATGCGTATGTTGAATTCCTGCTTTGACGGCACGTTCATGTTGAAGGCGATGCGGCGGCCATCGGGCGACCACTCGACGTTCGACGGCGAGCGTTCGAGGCGCGTCAACTGCGTCTCTTCGCCGCTGTCCAGCCACTTGACGAAGAGTTGCGCGCCCGCCGGTTGTCCCTGCGCGATGTAAGCGATGCGGCGGCCATCGGGCGACCACTGCGGCGATGAGCCTCTGACGAGAAAACGCTGCTTCGAGCCATCGGCGTTCATGATCCAGACATCGCTCTCGTACTTGTCGTTGAGCTTATCCGTCCAGCGGCGCGTGTAGACGAGTTGCGAGCCGTCGGGCGATAGCTGCGGCGCGGCGACCGTCTCCCAGTCGAGATAGAGATCAACCGTCAGCTTGCCGCGACTCTGCGCCGGGGCGCTCGCGGCCAGTGCGATGATGAGCGCGAGTGTTGTTATGATGCTGCGGGTTCGCATATGGAGCCTCCTGCTGCTGAACATGAAATTCATTCCACTGACATTGCGCAATGATGATCTGAGATTTGCGGTGCAGGCATTCTAGGCTTGGGCGAAAGGTGCGGTCAAGTGCGCCACAAAATTGCGAGTTGCGTTGCGGCTAGCTATGCTTATTCGGCGTGTGACGAGCCCGAGGTAGCGCAAGCTGTTAGCTTGCGCAAAGACTCGCACAGGCGTATTAATTCGCGCAAGCTGACCGCCTGGCGCTACAGCTAATAGCAAAGGAGAAGGCAATGATTCATTCGGAAGGATTCTTGAAGATCGTCAACGACGCCAAGTCGCGCGTCAAAGAAACGACGCCCGAAGACGTGCGCCGCCGTCAGCAGGCGGGCGAATCGTTTCATTTCGTCGACGTGCGCGAAGACAGCGAATGGCAGGCGGGCCGCGCGGCGGGTGCTGTGCATCTCGGCAAAGGCATCATCGAACGCGACATCGAAAGCGCCATCCCGGACAAGGACGCCGAGATCATTCTCTACTGCGGCGGCGGCTATCGCTCGGCGCTCGCGGCAGACGTATTACAACAGATGGGCTACACCAATGTCATCTCGATGGACGGCGGCTGGAAGCGTTGGCAAGAACTGGGCTGCCCGACCGAAAGATAATCAATAAAGCACGGCATTGAAATAGGCGACGGCATCTATGGAGTGCGGTGACCTGGCACCGCTATAGTAGTCGATTGGCCAGCAGGCATTTAGGATTACCACAGCGGTGCCAGGTCACCGCACTCCATAGCGCGGCGCGCGATTATGGCAAACTCACTGCGGCTGGCTATAATCATTCTATGACTGCTCGCGGACTCGAACAGAAAGCGAACGATTAAGAATTCATGCGAAGATCTACCAGCAGCAAATCACCCGATTCGATCAATGCCGAAGCGCTGGCGCAGGAAAAGCCGCACGTTATTCTGTCGCCGGGCCGCCGCTGGGCGGTGACGGCGGGCGTGATGCTCGGCATGTTTTTAGCCGCGCTCGAAGCCACGGTCGTCGGCACGGCGATGCCGACGATCATCGCCAAGCTCGGCGGACTGGATCATTATAGCTGGGTCTTTTCGGCTTACCTGCTGACCTCAACCGTGACCGTGCCGGTCTGGGGACGGCTGTCGGATCTGTTCGGGCGCAAGCCGCTTTATCTGGCCGCCGTCGTCTTATTTCTCCTCGGCTCGGCGCTGTCGGGCGCGTCACAAACGATCACGCAATTGATTCTCTTTCGCGCCGTTCAAGGTCTGGGCGCGGGCGGCCTGATTCCGCTGACCATGACCATCACCGGCGACATTTATACGCTGCGCGAACGCGCCAATATGCAGGGCCTGTTCAGTGGCGTGTGGGGATTGGCTTCGATCATCGGCCCGCTCGCCGGCGGCTTCATCACCGATCACTGGACGTGGAACTGGGTCTTCTACATCAATATCCCATTCGGCCTCGCAGCCGCTATTGTAGTCGGTGCCACATTGATCGAGCCGAAGCGCCAGGCGCATCCGGTGATCGATTACGCCGGCGCGACCTATCTGACCATCGCCGTGACCTTGCTGCTCATTGCGCTGGTCGAAAGCGGCGAGCCGCGCGTCTGGGCGCGTCCGGCGATGTGGCTGCTCATCATTGGAACGGTAGTGTTCAGCTACTTGTTTGCGCGCGCCGAGCGGCGTGCGCCAGAACCCATCGTGCCATTCTCGCTCTTTCAAAATCGCATCATTGCCGCTGGCTCGCTGATCTCGTTTCTGATCGGCGCAGCGATGTTTGGCGCCATCACCTTCATTCCGCTCTTCGTGCAGGGCACGCTCGGCGGCACGGCGACGCAGGCGGGCGTGCTGTTGACCCCGTTTCTTCTGGGATGGGTCATCATGTCTGTAGTCGGCGGGCGCTTGTTGTTTCGCGTCGGCTATCGCTCGACGATTCTGTCGGGGCTGATGTTGCTGGTGGCGAGTTCTGCGGCGCTGGCGACCTTCGGGCAAGGCACATCGCGCGTGGCGCTGATGATTGACATCACGGCGATGGGCTGCGGCATGGGATTAGTGATGTTCGCGCTCATCGTCACCATGCAGAACGCCGTTGATCGCAGCCGGCTAGGCATTGCCACCTCGCTCAATCAATTCTCGCGCTCGATAGGACAGACGCTCGGCGTCGCCGCTATGGGCATGGTGATGACCATCAGCCTGATGGCGCACCTGGCGGACATTCAACGAACGAGCGGGCGCTCACCTGAAGAAGTCGCCCAGGTGGTTCACAATCCGAGCGCCTTGATTGATCCGATAGCGCGCGCCCAACTGCCGCCGGAACTGTTCGCGGCCATGCAGTCGGCGCTCGGCGGCGCGCTGCGCCAGGTGTTCATCGTCGGCGTGATCTTCGCAGCGCTGGCTTTGCTTGCTGGCTTTCTGCTGCCGAAGACGCCTGCCAAAAGCGCCGCCTCGCCGCCGCCTGATAACGCGCCCTCAGCCGCCGACTGTGAGCGTATGCTGATGGCCGAGATGACGACTATAGACGCCGAAAACGAACCGGCGATGAGAAGAGTGACAAGTGATGAGTGATACGTGGTGCGTGGTGCGTGAATGAATCCGCATAGGGCATTAATTGAGGGATACGCATTCATTCACGCACCACGCATCACGCACCACGTATCACTTATCGCCTCTGAACAAGTCCATCAATGTTTTCGGTCTATCCGTCTTAATTGCATCGACGCCGAGTTCGCTCATGCGCTCGGCCACGCCGTTGTCGTTCACTGTCCACACCCAGACTTCGACGCCCGCCCGGTGGGCGCTGTCGACCATGTCACGCGCCAGCAGCTTGTAAGAGATCGACACCGAATGTGGTTTGAATTTCAAAAGTGGCTTGAGCGAATCGCGCAGCGGCACGGTGTGGTCGTATTCGGGATTGATGTGCAGCTTGAGCCGCTGGCCTAAGCCTTTGCGCAGCTTCTTCGCCGTTTCAAGGTCAGGCGCTTCGAGCACGATGCGATCCAGTTCCGCGTAGCCTTTCAAAATGGCGATGGTCTGTTTGACGAGATCATCGAACTTCGCGCAGCGTTTCAATTCGATGTTGAGCAGACCTCCGTGCACCTGCGCCAGCAGATCGTTGAGCGTCGGCACGCGCCGCCCGCCTGTGTCTTCGCCGACCGGAATCAACGTCTGCGCCGTCAACTCTCTATAGGTCATATCCGAAACCAGCCGCGTACGCTGCGCTTGCGCCAGGCCTTCGACGCGCCCGAAATAATCATCATGATAAACCACGACGACGCCATCGCGAGTCAAGCGGATGTCGGTTTCGATGCCGTCTGCGCCGATCCTGAAAGCGCGCTGAAAGGCGGCAATCGTGTTTTCGGTTGATTCCAGCGCGCCACCGCGATGCGCGATGATCAGCGGCTTGCTGCGCGATACGCGCTGCGCCGCCGAGGTTGGCAATGAAGGCGGGTAAATCACCAGCAGCGCCGACAACCAGACAACCGCAGTCGCGGCAAAACGACGCCCGGATGGAGCAAGGCGGTGAATGATCTTCATGTCGAGCCTCCTGCATTCACTGGATTTGTAAACGATGCTGCAAGTTCAAAAATACTTCTTCAGCTTCGCGCAAGTCGTCGCCAGGTCTTCGGGCAGCACGCGCGTTTCGCCAATGATCGAAACAAAGTTCGCGTCGCCTGCCCAGCGCGGCACGACGTGCAAGTGGAGATGATCGGCAACGCCCGCGCCCGCCGCGCGACCCAGATTCATGCCGATGTTGAAGCCATCAGGATGATACTCTGCCGCAAGCGCCCGCTGTGCCTGTTGGGCCAGCCCCATCATCTCCGCCGTCACTGCTTCGCGCACCTCAGCAAACTCGGCGGTGTGTTCATAAGGCACGATCATCAGATGACCGCTCGTGTATGGGAAAAGGTTGAGGATGACGAAATTCAATTGCCCGCGATAGACAACGTAATTTTCATCATCTTGTGCGGCATCTTTCACGCGGCAGAAGACACAGCCTTCCACCTTGTCAGCCGTCGCAATGTAGCGGTAGCGCCAGGGGCTCCACAGGTGTTCCATAAAAACCAGTCGTCAGAAGTCTGGAGAGTCCAGGGAGTCTGGCGAGTCGGGAGAGTCTAAAGAATGTGGAGAGCGTTTCTGAAAGGGTAGCTCCGTCAGGAGCGCAATGTTTATAGTCACCATTGCCGAAAGACTTCCAAGCTCGGTCAGGAGCGCAATGTCGACATTTCGCCCCGACGGGGCTGGGATGCTTTTTGATGCCCGTAACTATAAACATTGCGTCCCTACGGGACTTTTCAGAGACTCGCCAGACTCCCTGGACTCCCTGGACTCTCCAGACTTCTTAAAAGAAAAACGCGACCCAAAGCCGGTTCGGGTCGCGTCGCTGCGAAAAGGTTTGCCGAAGAGGGTTGTTGTTTACTCTTCGCTGTCTTTGCTGGGCTGAAGATTCTTGAACATCTCGCCGAGCGTCGCCATCCCGCCAGTCTCCTGATAGGTGCGCACGTCTTCGGGATCGTTATCCTTGCCGACGGCGCGCGCTGATAAACCGATCTTCTTCTGCGCCGGATCGAGCTTGAGAATCTTGAACGGCATCGTCTGGTTGATCTTCACCGCATCTTCGGGCTTCTCGACACGCCCGTCGCTCAGTTCTGAAACGTGGCAGAGACCTTCGATGCCTTCTTCGATCTCAACAAACGCGCCGAAGTTGGCAAAGCGCACGACCTTGCCGGTCACCACGTCGCCGACCTTGTGGGTTTCGAAGAAGCGATCCCAGGCATTCGGCTCAAGGTCTTTGATCGATAGCGAGAGGCGGCGGCCTTCGAGGTCTATGTTGGTGATCACCGCATCCACCGTCTGGTTCTTCTTCAAGACATCGGACGGGTGTTTGATGCGTTTCGTCCACGAGATGTCGGAGACATGCACCAGCCCGTCAATACCGTCTTCAATCTCGACAAACGCGCCGAAGTCGGTAAGCGAACGGACTTTGCCCGTGACCCGCGAACCGATGTGATAACGCTCGACCAGCGTCTCCCACGGATCAGGCGCGATCTGCTTGATCCCCAGGCTGATGCGGCGATTGTGCGAATCGACTTCGAGGACGACGGCTTCGACTTCCTGGCCGATGGAGAGCAGTTTCGATGGATGCTTGAGGCGCTTCGACCAGGTCATCTCGGTGACATGCACAAGACCTTCGACGCCCGGCTCGATCTCGATGAACGCGCCGTAGTCTGTCAGGCTGACGACTTTGCCATGCACGCGCGAGCCCTTCGGGTATCGCTCGGCCACCGATTGCCAGGGGTCGGGCATCAGTTGCTTGTAACCCAGACTGATGCGCTCTTTCTCGCGGTCGAACTTCAGCACCTTGACTTGAATCGTATCGCCGACTTTGAGGATGTCGCCCGGCGATTGGATACGGCCCCAGCTCATATCGATGATGTGCAGCAATCCGTCAATGCCGCCGAGATCGATGAACGCGCCATAGTCGGTGATGTTTTTGACCGCGCCTTCCATGATGACGCCTTCTTCAATGTGCGCCAGCGTGTCGGTCTTCTTATGCGAGGCCTCTTCTTCAAGCACCGCCTTGCGCGAAACGACGACGTTGCCGCGCTTGCGATTGAGCTTGATGACGCGCACCTCGATATCCTGATTCATGAAGGTTTCGAGGTTGCGCACCGGGCGGACATCGACCTGCGAGCCGGGCAGGAACGCGGCAATGCCTTCGAGGTCAACCTTCAGGCCGCCTTTGATGCGTTCGGTGACGCGCCCGGTGATCGTCTCATGGTTCTGGTGCGCGCGGCGCAGCTTCTCCCATGATTGCACCTGCACGGCAGCGGCGCGCGAGAGGATGGCATAGCCGTCCTGGTTTTCGAGGCTCTTGATCAGCACGTCGACTTCATCGCCGGCCTTGACGGTCAGGCTGCCACTGCGGTCAACAAACTCCTCGCGCGCCACAACGCCTTCGGATTTGTAGCCGATGTCAACCATCACGTATTTGTCTGAGACGCCGACGACCATGCCGCGAACGATCTCGCCTTCTTGCTTGGTGGCCGCTTGCTCGCGTTCGTAGTTTTCAAGCAAGGCGCTGAAGTCACCGCCGCCGGCTTCCGTGTCACTGGCCGTGTCACTGGCCGCATCACTGGATTTCTCCGTGGTGGGCTCGGTCGCCTGATCGGTGGACTCTGTCGCGGCGCTGGTGGTTGGCGTGGGATTATCCTGAGCCGTCGGGTTTGCGTCAGACGCAGCGCGCGGCTCGGCGGCTGCGCTGTCTGGGCCGGCGCTCTCAGTGAGCGAAGCGGTCTCTTCTTTGGCGCTATCGGCCACCGCGCTCGCACCGGACTGGTTTGCGTTCTCTGTCGCCATTAATTGCTGCTCCTCCTCGACTGCCGTATTCAACGAAATGGGGAATGTGTCTCATAGTCTGCGGCAAGGGCCTGAGCATCAAGCCAGCCTCTTCTAATGAAGGACGATGGGCGACAGCCTTTCCAGAGCCGATTCGTTCGGGCGGCGCCGGGCTCGCGCAAATCGCAAAAGCGAGCACGATAGCTTTAGCTTCGAGTGTCGCAGATGCTGCGGAACTCTCTTTGATTGTAGAGA
>JBBWZK010000426.1:0-18037 GCA_039648975.1 Blastocatellia bacterium | reverse complement strand
CAGCGGGTTTTCCAAACGAACCTGTTAGCCACCTTTCCTGCGGTCGCAGGGATTCCGACCATCGCAGCCGAGCTTCTTCTTCCGCGCGGTGGCGTTCGCGTTCTTCACGGCGCTTGAGTTCGCGCTCACGCAGTTCCTCAAGCGATAACACCTTATCCGTCGGCTGTGCGATAGGCCGGCTACGAGCGTAAAGCTGCGCCACCTGATCGGGGTTGAACGGACGATAGGGCTCATCAACGATGCGAAAGTTGGCATAAGGCGCGAGCATATTGGCGATGGTCAGGTAAACCAGCACGCCGATCAGGACGCCGTGCGCCGCGCCTGAAGCCAGAAGCACCGGCACGAAGCGATCCCAGGCACGCCCTTTCGCCTGCGCCGGTGCAAGCGCATTGGTAACGAAGGTCGCGCTGTGCTCGCCGGTTGGATCGATAAAGCCGACCGGAATGCGATCACGCCTGAGCAAGCCGCCGAGCCCGTTGAGCGGATGCTTGAGGAACAACGAGACGGCGCTGGCCAGACGCATCAGCAACCAGTCCGCCGCGTGCTCAGGCAGAAACGCCATGCGCAGGTAAACGAGCGGACTGCGAGCAAACTCGCGCGCCGCATCCTTGAGCGCGCGCCACAGGCGCACGACGAAAGGCGTCTGCGGCAGCGGCGAAAAGATCGCGCGCTCGCCTTCGATTGTCGTGGTATAGGTCGCTTGCACCATCGCTTTGCCGCTACTTCACTACGCCGGAAAACTTCTGCTCATATTCTACTATACGCAGCCGCAGATTCAAAAAGTGCAAATGTTCAATCGTTAGTCGCTGGTCAGTGGTCGGTAGTCGGTTGGATACAATCAAGTGCAGCGTATCGAGAATCGCTGCCCAATGTCTGGTGACCATCAGTCGTGACCTATGGCGACTACCCACCGGCCACTGGCCACCGACGGCTGACCACCGTCTCACTCGCCGCTCGAAAACATCTTGAAAAACTCGTCGACCGGCGGCGGCTCGACGCGCGCCACTTCGAGGTTCTCTTCGACGTGCGAGCGCTGGCTCATGCCGACCAGCGCCGTGGTCACGCCCGGCGTCGAGCGCACGAATTGAATGGCGCGCTGGCCGTCGGTTTTCAGTCCCCGTAGCGTCGCGCCGACGAAATCCGGCAAGCCTGCGGTGAGCCGCGCTTGCATCATTGACGCGCTGCACATCGCCGTCAAGCCCAGCCGGTCAGCCGCCATCAACGGCGACAACAGTTCACCTTCAATTATCTGATTGGCTTCCGTGAAGGCTTCCGGCATCGCCAGGTTATAGGGCAACTGAATGACGCGAAAGTGATGTTGATCACCTGCCAGCTCGCGGGCGATGCCGACCAGTTCGGCAAGCGATAGATAATCGCGCGCCGTCGGCGGCTGGCGATAACCGTTCCACGTTGCTGTGCCGTAGAAGCCAATGCGCCCGGCGGCGGCGGCCTCTTCGAGAAAGGCAAACGCGGCGCGGATTCGTTTATTGAATTCGTCGCGCGCGACGGCTTGAAGCTGCGTCTCCGGGTTGTGAATGTAATAAACGTCAACACAGGCGAGGCCGAGGTTTTCAAGACTGCGTGACAGTTGATTGTCGAGATAGCCCGGCGACATGCAATGGCTGCCGCCAACAATTTCATCCGCCCGTGCCGCGCCCGTGTCAATGAGGTTGTCGACGATCCAGGCGCGCGGGTCGCGCGGCGGTTCGTTGTCAAATGGAATGAAGCCGCCTTTCGTAGTGATAATCACTTCATCGCGCGCGGCTCGCTTGGCATCGACCAATTGCTTGAGCGCCGCGCCGATGGCGCGCTCGCTGCGCTGGAAGCGATAGTTGATCGCCGAATCGATGACGTTGCAGCCCAGTTCGATGGCGCGGCGGATGGCTTCCTGATACATACGGTCTGTGCGCTCGTCCCAGTGGCCCAGGTAAGTGCCCAAGCCGATGGACGACACAGCCCATTCCTGCTGCTGGCGAAAATGCCCTGCCGCCGTGATGGAAGCGCGCCGCGCCGCATAACGCCGCGTTCCCGCCGTCGTTGCGCATCCCTGTATGCTCATGCATTTCTCCTATCCGCAGGTGGGCTGTTCCGCGCGCCATTGTATCACAGCAAGGCGGCAAGTCTCTCTTTGGCGCGGCGCACAATCTGTTTTTCGTTGGCAAACGCCAGCGCCGCAATCGCCGCGTCAATCTCGAACCAGCGCGCTTCATGAACTTCGTCGTCGTGATCGCGCACATCGCCGGCGACGTAGCGCAGCAGGTAGAAGTAAACGAATTTGTGAAAGCGCACCATCTGGCCGCGCTCGCGCGAGACGTACCAGTATTCGATCTTGTCGATTAACTCGATCAACTCGGTATCAATGCCGGACTCTTCGCGCACTTCGCGCAGGGCAGCGGCGGCGGTGGTTTCGTCGTGGCTGACGATGCCCTTCGGCAACTGCCAGCGCCGCCCTTCGCCTACTGAAATGAGCGCGACGCAAAGCTCGCCGTGCCAGTGACGAAAGGCCACGCCGCCCGCAGAGGTTTGCAGTTTGGTCGGCATCTTGCTCATCGCAATCACTTCATTATACGCCTTCGGCGTGGTGCGTGGTGCGTGAGAATGACGCTGCTCTTTAGCTGGCTCTCTGCGCATTGATTCAGTTATCACGCACCACGCATCACGCATCACTTCCTCTTGTCACTTGTCACCTTTGAGTAGTAATCTGGCGGCCTCATCAATGCTTCAGCAAAGAGACGAACGCGATGAACTGGACACAGGTATATGACCCGCTGGGCGCGTGGTGGCTGTCAACGCTGGTCGCCGCGCTGCCGGTCGTCGTGCTGTTGGGCTTGCTGGCCATCTTTCGTGTCAAGCCGCACTGGTCGGCGCTGGCCGGGGCGATTACGGCGCTGGTTTGCGCAAGCCTGGTCTTCGGCATGCCCTGGCGACTGTCAGCCGCGAGCCTCGCCTATGGGGCGGCCTTCGGTATCCTGAAGATCGCCTGGATCGTTATCGCGGCGGTCTTTCTCTATGATGTGACGGTCTACACCGGCCAGTTCGAGATCATGAAATCGTCTGTGGCCCACATTACTGAAGATCGTCGCCTGCAAGCCTTGCTCATCGCCTTCTGTTTCGGCGCGCTCATCGAAGGCGCGGCGGGTTTCGGCGCGCCGGTGGCGATTGCCGGCGCTTTCTTGATTGGCCTCGGCTTCAAGCCTTTTCATGCAGCGGCGTTGAATTTGATCGCCAACACCGCGCCGGTGGCTTGGGGCGCTATCGGCACGCCCGTGCACACGCTCGCCGCCGTCTCGGGTTTGCCGGAAACTGATTTGAATGCGATGCTCGGTCGCATCCTTCCCATCACGGCGATCATCGTGCCGTTCTGGCTGGTGCGGGCGATGGTCGGCTGGCGCGAAACCTTTGAAGTGTTGCCGGCCATCTTAGTAGTCGGCGTCACATTTGCCATCACCCAATTCGTCTGGTCGAACTTCATCGACAGCAATCTGGTTGACATCGCCGGCGGCGTCCTGTCGCTGGTGGCGACGACGGTCTTCCTGCGCTTCTGGAAGCCGAAACGCATCTGGCGATTCGCCGACGAATCCACCGATGATCAACTGCCCCGTGCGCCTGCTGGTGTCGCGGGCGATGAAGAAAAGACTGCTGATCCTGGCCCCTTGCAAGCGTTGACCGACACGCACAGCGCCGCGCCCGCCGTTGAGCGACCGTATACGGCACGCGAGATTGTCCGGGCGTGGATGCCGTTTGTCATCCTCACGCTGTTCGTTCTGCTGTGGGGGCTGCCGATAATCAAAACCACGATGAACCGCTGGACGACGCCCGCCTTCGAGCGCGGCGGATGGGAAGTGCCGGCGCTGCACGGGGCCGTCACGCGCGCCGCGCCGGTCGTAGCAAAGCCGCAGCCGGAAGCGGCGAAGTTCGATTTCAACTGGCTGTCGGCAACCGGCACGGGCTGCTTTCTCGCGGCCCTGGTCGCAGGCTTTCTGCTCGGCCTCGCGCCGGTTGAGTTGGCGAAGATCTTCTGGCGCACGCTGGTGAGAATGCGTTTTGCGGTACTGGCGATTGCCTTCATGCTGGGGCTGGGATTCGTGACGCGCTATTCGGGAATGGACGCCGTGATGGGCCTGGCGTTCACGCGCACAGGCGTGTTGTTTCCTTTCTTCGGAACCTTTCTCGGATGGCTCGGCGTGGCCCTCACCGGCAGCGATACGTCGTCGAATGCGCTGTTCGGCGGCTTGCAGCGCATTACGGCAGAACAGCTTGGATTAAGCCTTGTGTTGATGTGCGCCGCCAACAGCGCCGGCGGCGTCATGGGCAAGATGATTGACGCGCAATCCATCGTCGTCGCCACAGCGGCAACCAATCAGGTCGGCAACGAGGGCCTGATCTTTCGCTTTGTCCTCTGGCATTCCATCGCGCTTGCCGCCATCGTCGGCTTGATCGTCATGGCTTACGCCTACATCTTCACGGGCGCGGTGCCACAATAAAAGGGTGACTCATAGAGTCTTTTCACTTCTGCTCGCTGGTCGATTCAGACGCCAGCACATCATGAAAGGCGTTGATGACCAGGCGCTTCGGCTTTTGTGGCAGGCGCACCTGAAATTCCTTCGTCGCGCTGCCCTGCATCGTCACCATGCCGAGCCGCATCAGCTTGCCGTCAAAATCGACATACACCGGCACCAGCATCTTGAAGCGCTGCGACACCTCCATCTGCGTCAGCGCCCCTTTTAGCAGCACCTTGCCGTCGGCTTCCGGCACCAGGCTGTACTGAAAGCGATAGCGCGGAATCTCCGTGCCGTAGACCCATTCATCGAAGAACCAGTCCATGCGATGATTGCCTTCCACATCCATCCCCGGCGTCATGTGCTTTTCGACGATTGCCTTGAAGCCCTCGCTTGAAGCGTTGCGGTGTGTATAAGTCTTCACAAAATCATGCATCATATCAATGAACTTCTGATCGTGCGCTTTGCTGTCCCACATCATCGCCCGCAGCATGTGCAGAATGTAGCCGCCTTTCGGATAAACCATGCGATTGTAGGCGCCCGCCGTTTTGTATGTGTTCAAGCGCAATCCCAGCCAGATCGGCCCGGCATCGTTAGGGCGGCGACCAAAGGTATTTTTCTCAAGTATCGCCTCGCGCGCGCGCTGCCAATACTTCAGGTACTTGTCCGCGTTCGGCTCGGTCGCCTGTAAATAGATGCCCGCCGAAAACTCCGCGAAGCCTTCCGATAGCCATTGATCGTGATAAGACGCCCAGCCGACGATGTGGCCCCACCACTGGTGCGAGACTTCGTGCGGCGTGACTTCCTGAATGAACTCCGTCAGTCGCGACGATAGGCGGCCCATCAACATCCAGCGCTGTGTCGAATCGAAGAAGGAGACAATCGGCAGATAGACCAGCGTCGGCCACGACTGGCCGAAGTTGAATTGCGGCTGTTGCGTGATGGCGATGCGTCCGTAAGGCGCATCGCCGAACCAGTGCGTGAAGAGGCGGATTGAGTTTTGCGCCTCGACCATCGCATTATCTGTCAGCCGCGTTGGCGTCATGCCGCCGATGGCATTGCCGGCGTTCTTCAGGTAGTAGGGCAGCTCAGAGGTCGCGTAACCTTCGATGCCGTACTTCGTCGCCTCATCGATGACGGCTTTCTTTTTGAAATCGCCGTAATTGAAGCCGGCGACCGCCAGCGGCACTTCCGATACCCACTGGGACGCCGCGAAATTGCCTTCGCGCCATGTCTTCACCTCACGGCCTACGCCGACCAGCATGTATGACTTCGGCACTTTGAACGTCAGGTCGAAGGTGGCGCGATCATTGAAAGCGTTCACCGACGGATACCAACTGGTGCGCGCGCCGACGGCGAAGTTGCCGCCGCCCGCGTCTTCGACAACTTTGTTGCCCTGATACTCGATGTTGATTTTATACTGCTTGCCTTTCCCTAGCGCTTCCGGCAGCACCACATAAAACGAGCCGTCTTCTTTGCGTGCTTCCTGAATGTAATTGATTTCGCTATCGCCCATTCTGACACGCGTGACGCGCAGGTTGGGCAGCAAACCAAAGCTCAACACGCGGTCGCCCTCCGCGAGCGCCGTGAACGTGAGTTCCGTCGTCGCCGTCAGCTTTTCGCCATCAATGACGGTTTCGATGCGGTAATGCTCGGCGTCAATGATGCGCTTGTCTTCGTCGGAACTGGCTTTGCCGCTCTGATATTCTTGCAGAAAATGGGCGAGATAGAGGACGCCTTCGCGCTCGCCCTGCGGATCGTAGTTGATGAGCGCGACCTCTTCGGGCGAGAGAATCTGCGGCAGCGCGCCGTGCGGGCGGACGATGTAGCGCAAATCACCGAAGCGCTTGCCGTTGAGGTAAGCCGCAAAAAAGCCGGCGCGCTTCGGGTTATAGACATCGGCCAAAATCTCTGCCTCGACGTTTTCGACCTCTTCGTAAGCCAGAAGATATTCGAGCAGACTGCGCGGTTGCTCTGTGCGATGGCGCATGCGCTTATGAAAATCGCGGAGCACGTCCGCCGCACGCGCTTCGGCTTCACTGGCTTGCGCTTGCCGTTTGATCTCCTGATAGGTGTCATCCGTGAAGCAGAGCACCAGCTTTTCAAAGGTATCGGCCACCTCATCTTTATCCGTGATGAGGTGTATGTAATCACGCTCGATGGCAATCGCCGGCTTGAGCAGAAACTCACCGTCACCGACGAAGACGGCTTTGACGACGCGCCCGGCGACCGGCGCAAGAAAGCTGATGCGCCCGCTCTTGAGGGTCAGCATGCCGACATCGCGCGTGAGCGTAAGATTGCTTACTGAATAGGTCTCAAAGCTGTCGCCGTCGCGCAGGCGGCGATAGGTTGGCTCGGCATTGGCGGCGACCGCGCCTTTGGCCGAGACGCCGATCTCGGCGTGCGGCGCTTCGATTTCCAGCTTGATTTCGAGAGTCGCGGCGCGACCGGCAGTGACGTCGACTTCGCGCTCGGCGATTTTGAATCCCGTGCGCGAGACGCTGATCGTGTACCGTCCGGGCGTCAGGTTCTCGATGCGAAACCTTCCGGTGTCGTCGCTCACGATATTGCGCGATTCACCGGAAGCCATATGGCGCAACGTCACCTGCGCACCCGTAACGACTGCGCCCGCCGGATCTTTAACTGTGCCGATGAGCGAGCCGGCGGTTTGCGCATGAATGAGATTTGTAGATAAGATTACAATTGCGCATGCAAGCGTGCTCGCAGCGAGACGGCGAAAAAACATGCGACCTCCTTTGGAATGAAGCGCCAAATAATCGGAATAGCGGATGAGTGAGCCGCAAGGAAAATAACATGGCTTACCCGCTTGCTCAAGCAGTGCAGCGAGGACGCTTCGGTTCACTGGAGGAAGCTCGAAGAAGCGTGGGCCAATCTCAGGCGGCCTGATTCAGGCAAGCGGCAATGACAAAACATCCGGCCAGTCATCTACTGAACTTGAACGGGCGTTCGTACTCGCAATGGACATCGCTGTCCTTTTCGATTGCGGCAAACTCTTTGCGCGCCAACTGCCGCCCCGAAAAGATGGCCGTCGTCGCGTTGCTTGCCGGGCGCGCCGCCAGGTCGCCGGTCGTCCACTGAATGGCGTAGCCGGCGCTCGCGCCTGACCAGATGACTTGTTCGGCGGCGCGCGGCGGCACAGTGCGCTGCGCCGAACCGTTCAGACTGGCGCTCGCCAGCATCAATGAGCCAGCCACAATGCCAGCCAGCGCCGCCGTGATAGTCGCCAAGCGCCTTGTGCCGCACACTTCTCACCCATCGTTCGCGCCGCCGAGCGCATCGCTGGTTTTGTAAGTTTCATCGCAACTACTCTCCGCCGCCAACATTTGCTTGATCGTCAGCGCAACCTGGCAGGTCGCATCGCCAACGCCGCGCTGGCGCGCCATGCCAGTCGAGCAGTATAGTGATTTGCGATAGCACACGCGAGGCGCGTTCTGAGGTTGAGAACCGTGATGTTGATCTAAATTAAACCGCAAGAGAATGGGAGGGCGGCAGCGTTTGGAGTGCGGCGACTGGTCGCCGCTTTTAGCCTATACGAGGAGGCCAAGCGGTGACCAGTCACCGCACTCCAAGTTGCACCGCTTGCCCTACATCCAATCGCAATCCGATCTAAAGATGCGGGAGTCCTTCGCGACGACCGGCTCAGGCGTAGCGCGATTGGGCGCGGCGCTGGCGTTCAATCTCTTCAAGCACGGCTTCGGGCGCAAGGCCATCGGGCGCAAGGTTGAGCCGGACAAGGATGGGCTGGGCGATGCGCATCGCTAGCGCCGTGCGGTTCGGGGCGGTCAGTTCATAGCGGCGTTTGAGAAAGGTTTCGATGGCGCGCACTTCGGTTTCATTGAGCAAGCGCGTGTCGACAGCAAACGCCGCCGGCGCGGCGCGTTCGAGGCGCTCCTGTTCGATACTGGAAATCTTAATGATGTCGTCGAGCGACGGCGCTTCGGTGGCGCGCTCTTTGACGACCACCGTGCCGGCGACGAAATCGCCGATGCGTGTGGAGCGCGCGCTGAAGATGATCGAGATGACGCCAATCGCATACGTCGGCAGGGGCATGAAGTCTACGACGAGACGCAGCAGGTTTCTGACGAAGACTTCAAAGAAGCGCACGGGCCGCCCGTCTTCGCGCACGACGCGCAGACGCATCCAGCGCTTGCCCGGCGTCTGGCCGCTCCACAGCGTTTCGAAGACCACGAAGTAGCCCCAGTAGATGCCGAAGACCAGCAGCACGGCAATCGCCGCCGCCCAGACGCCTGAGCCGCGAAACAGCGGCCCATCGCTGAACGCGTCGGCAATCAACAGCACCAGCAGAATCAACAACGCCTGAATCAAATGATCTATCGCCGCCGCCAGAAAGCGATTGCCGACATTGGCGAGCACATAATGAAGCTCGACCCGCTCCGGGGTTTCAATTACAAGTTCATCGTCCAGCATAGGGGAATAGTGACAAGTGACGAGTGAAAAGTGACAAGAGTAGAGCAATCACCGCGTTTTCATATTGTCACTTGTCACTCGTCACTTGTCACCCTTTCAATCAACGGCAGCACGACCTGCATGACGCCGGCGTGGGTTTCGTCCGCCGTGCCGATGGCTTCGACGACGCGGATGCGGTCGGCTTCGGCGACGGCCAGGTCGAGATAGCCACGGCGGACGCGGGCGTGAAATTCCAGCTTTTCGACATCCAGCGCGCCAAGCAATCCGCCCACAGGGCGCGGGCTCATGCGCGCCTGCGCCTGTTCCGGCGCAAGGTCGAGCACGATGGTCAAGTCAGGCCGCAGGCCGCCGGTCGCCGCCCCGTTCAGCTTTTCAACCAAGCCGAGATCAAGCCCGCGACCATAACCTTGAAAGGCGACGGTCGAATCGGTGTAGCGGTCGCTGATCACCACATGGCCGGCTGCCAGCGCAGGCCGAATACATTCGGCAACGTGTTGCGCGCGCGCGCCGACGATCAGCAAGAGTTCAGCCATCGGCACGATGGCACGGCTTACCTCCGAGGTCAGTAAATCGCGCACGCCTTCGCCGAGCGGCGTGCCGCCCGGCTCGCGCGTCACCCGCACATCGAGGCCGCGCTCGCGCAGTGCGTCGGCCAGCCGCTCAAGCTGTGTGCTTTTGCCGCAGCCATCCAGGCCCTCCATTGTGATAAACAGTCCGCGCATAACTCAGTGACAAGTGACGAGTGACAAGATCAGAGAAATCGACTGTATGGTGAATGAGCCTCCAGTAAAATGGAGCGGGCGATTCTATTCCGCCCTTCGATCTTGTCATTCGTCACTTGTCACCCAAAAAGAGTTGGGCTGCCGCAGAGGGCAGCCCGTTGATGCGTGCAAGGTTAGCAAAACGAAAGCGTGCAGTTAGGAGCGGTCTTGTCCGGCTGTCGATCCGGCTGAGTTCGCTTCCGACGGTTGCTCGCGCTCTGGGCCGCGCTCGGTGTGGTGTTCGCGTTCTGGGCCGCGCTCGCCGCGCACGTCGCGGCTATCGCGGCTGTAATGAAAATCACGCCCGCCGCCGCGCGGTAGCGAGACGGTTGAGATGGCGTGCTTGAAGATCAACTGCTCCTGCGCCCCGGCTTCCAGAATCACCGAGTATTTGTCGAAACTCTTGATTCTCCCCGTAAGCTTCACCCCGCTCATCAAGTAGATGGTGACGTTGCTGCGCTCTTTGCGGGCACTGTTGAGAAAGCTGTCTTGGATTGTATTTTGTTGCGATGGTTTTTCCATTTTTTCCAGACTCCCCCGTGCAAAAAATTTTCAAGGGTATTGCAAACCTATCACAGATAATTCAATCTGGGCAAGAGTTTGTGCCTAGTTGAAGTTACAGGTTTCTGGTTCCTGGTTCCCTTAGCTGGAGAGGGGCTTCGCCCGCTGGCGGTTTCTGGTTGACCATCAGAATGGACGAAGACAGCAAGGAGGCTCGTAGGCGACAAACCAGGAACTAGAAACTAGAAACCTGTAACCATAACGCTGTGTCGTGCTTGACACCACACCGCCTATCACCTACAAAGTTAGTTACCTTGCGTGAAGGAGATTGCGATGTTTGTACTCAGGCCCTCATCCTCATTCGGCGCTGCGCCGGTCAAACCCATTGAGCCGGATCAGCCCGCCGCCCAGCTTATCTCTGTCGAAGAGCCGACCGACAAGCCCTACATTGATGAGGGACTGCCGCTGCCGGAAAGCTACGGCGTCGACATCATACGCGCCCTGTTGCAAGACCCTTTTCGCATCTTCATCTATTGGGAAGTGCGACCCGAAAGCCTCAAGGGCTTGACGAAGATTTTTTCGGAAGCCGAGGCTGCCGAGTTTCGCCCGACGCTCAAGCTGCGCGACATGGACGGCGGCCAGGAAGCCTTCTTTGAAGTCGGGGCGCGTGGGCGCTACTGGATGATGGTCTTCCCGGACCGCACCTATGAATTTGAAATGGGCGTGCGCTCGCCCAAGCATGGTTACATCTCGCTGGTGCGCTCGAACCCACTGCGCACGCCGCGCGGCACCGTATCGCCCAGCGCCGCTCCAGAGCCGGAGTACAAGATGACGACGCCGGAATTCATCGACGTCTTGCAGGCTTCGGGGTTTGCGCCGCAGCAGGCGATGGAGATCACGGTTGCGCCGATGCCCGGCTCGACGGCTGACGGCGAACAGATTGCTGACCTGCTCGTCAAGCTGCCTGAATCGGTTCGCAACGCGCTGCTGGTGACGGCCATCGGCGGCGAGCTGACCTTCGACATGGTTGACGCGCTGCCCGAACCGTTTCGCAGCGAGTTGTTGAAATTGTTCTTTGCCAGCGATGGCCAGTTGGCCTCGGTCGGCCTGGCGCACTATTTGCCGGAAGTGCTGCGCGAGGCGATTGAGGACGAGCGCGAATTGATCGGCGATAAAGTGCATCCGCTGCACGTCACGCCGCGCTTCTTCGCAGGGGCCAGCGAAGCCTTGCCGCCGCCGGGCAGTGAATTTCATCTGCCGCGCCTGCCGCAATTCCGCTTGCCCAGTTCGTGGGTCTTCGCGTCTAACAAGCCGGAGCCGAAATAAATTCTGGCAACCGTATGGCGCGCTTGTTGAGGAATGAAACATTCCATCATTGAGATGACATGGAACAAGGACTATTAGCGATTATCCTGCATGCGCACCTGCCTTACGTGCGCCACCCCGAATACCCTGAATTCCTCGAAGAAGACTGGCTCTTTGAAGCCATCAGCGAAACCTACCTGCCGCTCTTGCAGGTCTTCGAAGGCTGTCTGCTGGACGGCGTCAAGGCGCGCGTCACGGTCGGCTTGACGCCGCCGCTGTGCGAGATGCTCGCCGACCCGCTGTTGCAGGATCGCTACGTGCGCCACCTGAATAAGCTCATCGAGTTGTGCGAAAAAGAGGTCGTGCGCACGAAAGCTTCGGAAGCCATGAACGCGACGGCGCAGATGTATCTCAATCATTTCACCGCCGCGCGCCAGATGTTCGAGAATCGCTATCAACGCAACATACTGAACGGCTTTCGCGCGCTTCAGGAAGCCGGCGCGATTGACATCATCACCTGCGGCGCGACGCACGGGTTTCTGCCGCTGATGACGCGCACGGAAGCCCGCCGCGCACAGATCGAAGTCGGCAAGCAAAATTACATTAAACATTTCGGGCGCGACCCCAAGGGCATCTGGCTGCCGGAATGCGCTTACACTGCCGGCGTTGATGAGTTGCTGGCTGCCGCCGGCATACGCTTCTTCATCGTTGACGCGCACGCCATCATGTTCGGCCACCCGCAGCCGCGTCGCGGCATCTATGCGCCGGTGATCACGCCCGCAGGCGTCGCCGCTTTTGCACGCGACGTTGAAACCAGCGAGCAGGTCTGGAGCGCCGACATAGGCTATCCGGGTGATGTGGATTACAGAGAGTTCTATCGCGATCTCGGCTTTGACGGCGACTACGACTACATACGGCCTTATCTGCACAGCGACGGCGTGCGCCGCAATCTCGGCATCAAGTATTACCGGGTCACAGGCAAAGTCGATCTGGGCGCGAAGCAGCCTTACGTGCCGCAGTGGGCGACGGGCAAAGCCGCCTCGCACGCCAGTCATTTCCTGCAAAACCGGCAGGCGCAGGCACGTCACCTGCACCCGATACTGGGCCGCAAGCCGGTCATCGCTTCGCCTTATGACGCAGAGTTATTCGGTCACTGGTGGTTCGAGGGGCCGCAGTTTTTGAACTACCTTTTCCGCCAGATTCACTTCGATCAAGATGAGGTTCGCCTGGCGACGCCGCTCGATTATCTGACCGAATATCCAGACAATCAGCAGCAGGAACTCAGCACCTCATCGTGGGGCGCGGAAGGCTACTATCGCGTCTGGATTAATGGCGAAAACGAATGGATGTACATGCACCAGCACGTTGCCGAAGATCGCATGGTCGAGCTGGCGCGCGAACACCCAAACGCCGAAGGGTTGCTGTTGCGCGCCTTGAATCAAGCGGCGCGCGAGCTATTACTGGCAGAATCCTCAGACTGGGCTTTCATCATCACGACGGCGACGAGCGTGCAGTATGCCAAGAAGCGCTTCCGCGATCACATCCATCGCTTCACGCGGCTGTACGAGATGATCAAGGGCAACGAGATCGACGCCGAGTGGCTCGCCGATGTCGAATGGAAAGACGCCATCTTCCAGGAGATCGACTACAGAGTTTATCAATGATCTGCCGTGCTGTGGACTACGAGGCCCTGCTTCTGGGAGAATGAATCGTTGAGTCAGGGCCCCGAGGTGTAATCACAGTGATCGAGCAGACCATCTCTCATTACCGCATCATCAGAGAACTCGGCGCGGGCGGCATGGGCGAGGTCTATCTGGCTGAAGATCTGCGGCTCGGTCGCAACGTCGCGCTCAAGTTTCTGCCGGCCTCTTATCAATAAGATCCCGACCGCCGCACGCGCTTCATGCAGGAAGCCCGCGCCACCTCTGCCTTGCGTTCGCCGCACATCGTGTCGATCTTTGACATAGGCGAGTACGAGGGCGCTATCTTCATCGTCATGGAGTACGTCGAGGGCGAAGTGTTGTCGCTGCGCCTGGAGCGCGGGCCTTTGCCATTGCGTGAGGCGCTTGAAATCAGCGCGCAGATCGCCGACGCGCTCACCGAAGCGCACGGCTTCGGCATCATTCATTGCGATATCAAGAGCGCCAATTTGATTGTCAATGAGCGCGGCGCAATCAAGATTCTCGATTTCGGCATCGCCAGAGTGACTCGTTCCGGCAGCCTGCGCACAGACGAAACGACTAAAGAACTGGTGCGCCAAACCGCCGTCAACGTCGTCGCCGGCACGGTCTCTTATATGTCGCCCGAACAGGCCATGGGCCATCCCCTGGATCATCGCTCGGACATCTTCAGCCTCGGCGTTGTAATGTACGAGATGCTCACAGGCCGCCTGCCCTTCGAGGGCATAAGCAGCGTCGAGATCGTTGACCGGATCATCCACGCCGAACCGACGCCCATCGCGCGGCTGAATTACAGCGCCCCGCCTGAGTTCGAGCGCATGATTCGCAAGTGTCTTGAAAAACATCCGGACCGGCGCTATCAATCGTCGCAGGAATTGCTGGTTGATTTGAAAAACCTGCTGCGCGACATGGATTCCGGCGCCCGCCCGCCGCAACCGACGACCTTTGATCTGAACCGGCCAACCCAAACCCTGCAGCGCCCGCCGGCACGCCGCCGCGCCATTGATTCGCTCGCCATCCTGCCGCTGATCAACCTGAACGGCGATTCGGAAACCGATTATCTGTCGGACGGCATCAGCGAATCGCTGATTCATGCGCTGTCGCAACTGCCGCGTTTGCGCGTCATGGCGCGCTCGACGGTCTTTCGCTATAAGGTGCGCACCACCGGCAGCCTGCACGCACAGGAGCCTGACCCCATGCAGGTCGGGCGCGAATTGAACGTGCGCGCCGTGATGGTTGGCCGCATCCTTCAGCGCGGCGAGCAAATCATCATCAAAGCCGAATTGATCGACACGCTTGACGGCTCGCACCTGTGGGGCGGGCAGGTCAGCCGCGCCATGAGTGACATACACCACATTGAAGAAGAGATGGCCGGCGAGATCGCCGACCACTTGCGGTTGAAGCTGACCGGCGCGCAGAAGAAACGTCTGGCGCGGCGTTACACAGAAGATACCACCGCCTATCAGCTTTATCTCAAAGGCCGCTATCACTGGAACCGGCGCACCGAAGAAGACCTGCGCAAAGGCATCGAATACTTCGAGCAGGCCATCGCGCTTGACCCGAACTATGCGCTGGCTTACGCGGGCCTGGCCGACAGCCACACGCTGATGGCGAGCTACAGCACGATGCCGCCGCGCACGGCTTTCCTGCGCGCCAAAGCGACGGCGATGAAAGCCCTGAAGCTCGACCCGAAGCTCGCCGAAGCGCGGGTGTCGCTGGCGCACATACGCTTCTGGTACGAGTGGGAGTGGGCGGCGGCGGAAAACGACTTCCAGCAAGCCATTGTCTTGAACCCGGCTTATAGGACAGCGCACCTGTGGTACGCGCTGTTTCTGGCGGCGATGCGGCGCGGCGACGAAGCGATTGCCGAAGTCCGCCGGGCAATGGAGCTTGAGCCGTTATCGCCTGTGGTCAGCCTGAACGTCGCGCGCGTCTATTACTTCTTCCAGAAATACGATGAGGCCATTGAGCAATGCGGCAAAACCATGGTGATGGCTCCAGACTATTCGCTGGCGCACCGGCGACTGGGAATGATTTACGAGCAGAAGCAGATGTACAAAGAAGCGATCAGCGAATTCGAGGAGGCTTTGCGGCTGGTGCCGCACGACACGGAAACGATGTCGGCGATGGGCCACGCTTACGCCGCCTGGGGCAGAATCACCGATGCTGAAATATCGCTCGTCACGCTCAATGAATTGTCGTCGCGGCTTTATGTTTCGCCTTACAGCATGGCGCGCGCTTATTTCGGCGTCGGCAACCTCGACGAAGGCTTCGCGTATCTGGAAAAGACTTACAGGGAACGGCACGGCATACTGGTTTACATCAACGTCGAGCCGGTCTTTGACAGCGTGCGTGACGACGCGCGCTTTCATGATCTGCTGCGCCGCATGGAGCTTGAATAGATCAGAGGAATCGTTTGTATGTCGAATCAACCGCAGACCGATAACCGCGAGCGCAAGCGCGCGCAGTTCGCCGACGGCGCGCAACCGAAAAGCAAGGCCATGCCTTTGCTCATCATTGCGGTGATGGCGCTCGTCGCTGTCGCCCTCTTCTTCGTCTTCCGCAGCCGCAGCAACCAGCCGGCGGCAACCGTCATCAATAACAACGCGGCGGCGGGCGACATTCGCATTCCGCTTTCGGAGTTGAGCAGCCAGGCGAAGTTTTACGATTTCACGTTGGCCGACAATCGCAAGATGCGCTTCTTCGCGCTCAAGAGTTCGGACGGCGTTTATCGTGCCGCGCTCGATGCTTGCGATACCTGTTATCACGCCAAGAAAGGCTATCATCAGGAAGGCGACGACATGGTGTGCAATAACTGCGGCCTGCATTTTCATTCGGCGCAAGTCAACGAAGTTCACGGCGGCTGCAACCCTGTCGGTCTGCCGCGCGCCATCGAAGGCGATGCATTGGTGATCAAGGCAAGCGACCTCCAGGCGCGACAACAATACTTCTGACGCGGTGCGTGATGCGTGAGCATTGCCCATCAACTGGCTAATTGCGCGTTATTCACGCACCACGCACCACGCACCACTTAATATGCGTATCAGCACCATTGCATTAGCAAATCTGAAGCGGCGCAAGGGCAAAGCCGCCTTCCTGGTTATCGGCATTGCCATAGGCATAGGCACCGCCGTCGCGCTGCTCAGTCTGAGCGGTTCGATCAAAGAAGAGATCGGCTCGCAACTCGACCGTTTCGGCGCGAACATCGTCGTCGTGCCGCAATCGAACAATCTGTCGCTCGATTACGGCGGCGTCGCCGTCTCTAGCGTATCGTTCGATGTGCAGCAACTCAAGACCGAAGATGCCAGCAGTGTCTTCGACATTCCGCTGCGCAATCGCATCAGCCTGGTGTCGCCGAAACTGCTGGGCGCAGTGCGCATCGCTGGTCTTGACGTGCTGCTGGCGGGCGTCGATTTCAAGAATGAATTGACCTTGAAACGCTGGTGGCACATCGTCGGGCGCAAGCCTGAAGCCGATACGGATTTGCTCGTCGGTTACGAAGCGGCGCGCGCCCTTGATCTCATTGAACCGACCGCGCCAGCCACAAGCGAAAACGATAATCATCTGGACGCGCACGCAGACTCACACGCCGCGCCGAGCCACGAGCAATTCAAGATCACCCGCGACCGCCTGACGGTTGGCGGGCGCGAGCATGCGGTTGCCGGCATCATCTCGCCTGTGGGCGGGCCGGAAGACCGCATGATCTTTGGTCAGCTTGCGCACGTCCAACAACTGCTCAACAAGCCCGATCAGTTAAGCCTCATCGAAGTCAGCGCCCTGTGCAAAGACTGTCCCATCGGCGACATCGTGGCTGAAATCAGCGAGCGTTTGCCGCACGCGAAAGTCTCGGCCATTCAGCAATCCGTGCGCGCCCGCACAGAGACCGTCGAGCGCTTGACACGCTTCTCCGCCGCCGTCTCGGCGGTCGTGCTCGGCATCGGCGCGCTGATGATCTTCACGACCATGATGGGTTCTGTAATCGAGCGCACAAAAGAGATAGGCGTGCTGCGCGCCATCGGCTTCCGCCGCACAC
Organism: Blastocatellia bacterium; assembly: GCA_039648975.1. Lineage (GTDB taxonomy): Bacteria > Acidobacteriota > Blastocatellia > UBA7656 > UBA7656 > DATENM01. The sequence continues at coordinate 810 of JBBWZK010000426.1, read as the reverse complement.
ACATTGTTAAAGGCTTGATGATCGAAGTCGGCTTGATCAGCGTGATGGGCGGCTTGCTCGGCTGGGGCGCAGGCATATTGGCAAGCTTTATGGCGCTGCCCTACTTTGCCGAAAGCGCGGCGGCGTTTCAGCTTCAGCCGGCGCTGGCCTTTGCGGCCATCGGCGCGAGCTTGCTGATCGGCATGGCCAGCAGCTTCTATCCCATCGTGCGCGCCTCGCGCCTAGATCCCTCGGAAGCCGTCAGGTATATCTGAGCGTGATGCGTGATGCGTGATGCGTGAGAATGACATTGCCTTTGATTAGCAAGTTGCGATTCATTCACGCATCACGCACCACGCATCACGCATCACTTTTATGTCGTTCGTTCGCATCGAAAACGTCAGCAAGCAATATCTATCGAATGGCGCAGCGAGCGCCGTGCGAGTGCTTGTGGACGTGAACGCGGAAATCCGCGAAGGCGAGTTTGTCTGCCTGATGGGGCCATCGGGTTCAGGCAAATCGACGCTGCTCACCATCGTCGGCGCGATGAATCATCCGACCGAAGGGCGCGTGCTTGTCGATGAGATTGACGTGTACGCGCTCAATGATGAACGACGCGCCGACTTTCGCCGCGAATATCTTGGCTTCGTCTTTCAGCAGCATCATCTGATGCCGTATTTGAACGCCATTGAAAATACCATGCTGCCGCTGGCGACGGTGAACGTGAGCGCCAAAGAAAAACGCCGACGGGCGCTGCGCGTGCTCGAACGCCTGGGGCTTGGCGACAAGGCATTGCGATTGCCGAACGAGCTATCGGGCGGCGAGCAGGGC
>JBBWZK010000405.1:0-5206 GCA_039648975.1 Blastocatellia bacterium | reverse complement strand
CCCACCATAACTCCCGCAGCGCCTAGAGGCTAGAGACCCCGGACCAGAGGCCGGAGTTGTCTCCCCAGCCTCCAGCCTCCAGCCTCTTGCCTCTAGATTAAATGCTTAGTGATTCCACCCTTGCCTTGCGGTTCAAATGCCACATGAAGATCGTGCGCGACACGAAGACCGCCGTGAACAGGTTCGCCAGCAAACCGGCGACCAGCGTGACCGCAAAGCCGCGAATCGGGCCGGTGCCGAAGACGAACAGGAAGATGGCCGACACAATCGTCGTGACGTGCGTGTCGATGATCGTCAGGAAGGCCTTCGCGAAACCGACATCAACCGCCGACGCGACTACCTTGCCATTGCGCAACTCTTCACGGATGCGCTCAAAGATCAGCACGTTCGAATCGACGGCCATGCCAATCGTCAAAATCACACCGGCTATGCCCGGCAGCGTCAGCGTCGCGCCGAACATCACCAGCGCCGCCAGCAGCAGTATCAAGTTCAGAATGAGCGCCAGCACGGCGTTGATGCCGGAGCCGCGATAGTAGAACAGCATGAAGGCGATGACCGCCAGCAAGCCGGCTATGGACGCCGTGACGCCCTGGCGAATCGAGTCAGCGCCGAGCGACGGGCCGACCGTGCGCTCTTCGAGATAAACCGCTTTCGCCGGCAGCGCGCCGCTGCGCAGGGTCAGCGCCAGGTCTTCGGCCTGCCGCTTGGTGAACGAGCCGGTGATCTGCCCCTGGTCGTGAATCTGCGACTGAATCGTCGCTCTGGATTTGACTTCGCCGTTCAGCACGATGCAGAGAAACTCGCCGATGTTTTTGCCGGTCACCTCAGCAAAGCGCGTCGCGCCGGTCGGCGTCAGCGAAAAGCTGATCTCGTAATTCGAACTGCCGCTGGCCGATTGCCGACCGCTGGCATCGCGCATGTCGAGGCCGCTGATGACCACCGATTTTTCGACGATGATCCACTGCTCGGCGCCGCCGCCGCCCTCCGCCGTGCGCTCGCGGTAGGGAAAGACTTCATTTTGATCGGCGTTCGGCAAGCCTTTCAGCCCCTGCTCGGCGGCATCTCGGCTCGGATAGACCGAGGTGCCTTTGGTCTCCAGCCGCAGTTCGAGGTTCGAGTCGGCGTTGAGCGTGTTTTTGACGCGCTCAGGATCGTCGACGCCGGGCATCTGTATGAGAATCTGATAAGTTCCCTCGCCGCCCTGGCGAGCGACAATCGGCTCGGTGACGCCGAACGCGTTAACCCGGTTCTCGATGATCTGCTTGGCCTGCTCGGTGGCGCGGTCGCGCAGTTGATTGGCGGTGGCGTCATCAAGCGTCGCGACGAGCGTCGTGCCACGGTCGCTGACGCTCCAGCCCTGGCCGAAATCGGCTTCGATCTCGCGAACGATGTCGCCATTCTTTGAAGGGTCGGGAACCGTGACGACGACTTGATTGTTGCCTTCAGCCTTGATGTCTGTGAAGGCCAGGTTCTTCTGCTGCAAGCGCGTCTTGGCGGCTTCGGCGTTGAGCTGCGTCAGCTATTTGATCACGTCGTCTACCTGCACTTGCATGACGAGGTGGCTGCCGCCTTTGAGATCAAGGCCGAGGTGGATGTTTTCACCGAGATTCTGCTTGATCTGTGTCCAACTGGTGAAGTCCTGTGTGGTCAGCTTGTGATGCGGCTTGAAGATGATCGCCACACCGACCAGCGTGACCAGTAGGATGATGAGCATTCGATTGCGTATCTTTTTACCCATAACAGCCTTGCCTTACAAAATTATTTTACCGGCTCGACATCTTTCACATCGGCGGATTGCGGTCCGGCTATCGCACTGCGCAGAATCTCGATGGTAACCGATTGCGCGATGCGCAAGACGACGGTGTCGTCTTTCTCTTTGACCGTGACGATGGTGCCGTAGATGCCGCCGGTGGTGATGATCTTGTCGCCCGCCTTGAGCGCTTTCAGCAGGGCGTCGCGATCCGACTGCGCCTGCTTCTGCCGTCGTTGCTGCGGGCGGATGACCAGAAAATAGAAGATGCCGAAGATCAGAACCCACGGCAGCAATAACTTGAGATTATCGCCGCCACCTTGACCTTGCAGAATGAAAAGCGGATAAGCGAGAGCGTTTGTCATGTTCATTGATTTTCGTCCGGCACTTCCAGTGGGAGATTCCGCTCGCGGGGGCTGCGAACCGAAATCCTGTGGTGAGGATCAGTCCTGTCCGCGTGCCAGGTCTTTCAGAAAAGAATGTCGAAACTCGTTAAAAGTGCCAAGCGAAATAGCTTGCCTGATTCGTGCCATGGTGTCAAGGTAGAACGTCACGTTGTGCAGCGAACTGAGCGTTGAATAAAGAATCTCGCCGCTCATATATAAATGTCGCAAATAAGCTCGCGAATAGCGCAGACAAACCCGGCAGCCGCAGGCTTCATCCGGCGGTCGCTGGTCTGCCTTATAGCGCGCATTCTTGACGTTGACGCGGCCCAGGCTGGTGAAGAGTTGGCCGTTGCGCGCATTGCGCGTCGGCATCACGCAATCGAACATATCGACGCCGCAGGCGACGGCGTTGATGATGTCTTCGGGCGTGCCGACGCCCATCAGATAGCGCGGCCTGTCGGCAGGCAAGCGCGGCGCAATGTGTGATACGACTTCAAACATCGCCGATTTTTCTTCACCGACTGACAGCCCGCCAATGGCATAGCCGTCGAAGCCGATCTCAAGCAAGCCTTCAAGGCTACGCTCGCGCAGGTCGAGGTAGATGCTTCCTTGATTGATGCCGAACAGGGCTTGCGACGGATTGACTATCACCAGGCCGGCACGCTCGGCTTCTTGAGGATCGGTGTGCAACTGATTGAGCCGCTGTTTTGAGCGTTGCGCCCAGCGCTGGGTGATTTCAAGAGAGGCGCGCGCTTCGGCTATCGTCGCCGGATGCGGCGTGCATTCGTCGAAGCACATGACGATGTCTGCGCCGAGCGCCGCTTGAATCTCCATCGAGCGTTCGGGTGAGAGAAAGTGGCGCGCGCCATCAATGTGTGATTGAAACTCGACGCCATCTTCAGTCATCCGTCGCAGGTCAGAGAGACTGAAGACCTGAAAGCCGCCGCTGTCTGTGAGCATGGCGCGCTGCCACGCGATGAAGCGGTGCAGCCCGCCGAGTTGATTGACGCTCAAGTGGCCGGGCCGCAGATAAAGATGATAGGTGTTGCCGAGGATGACCTGCGCGCCGGCATCTTCGAGCATCTCCTGGGTCAATGCCTTGACGCTGCCCTGCGTGCCGACAGGCATGAAGACCGGCGTGTCGACGATGCCGTGCGCCGTCGTGATGCGCCCGCTGCGCGCTTGCGTGGCGCTATCTATTGCGAGTATTTCAAACGCGAGTGGTTTATCCATGATGAATCACTGCGGCAATAGAAAGCTTTTGATCATCGCCGCCAAATAATCCATCTTGCCCGTTCAGTGCGCGACTTCGCAAGCGAGCGGTGAAGGCAGTTTATTGGGTAGTTTTATAACCGGGCCGGGCGCGCACGATGGCGTCGGGGCGCGCAACTTTGACCGAGATGCGTCGCGATGTCACCTGCTTTTCGTTCGGTGGGTAGTAACCGAGCCAATACTGTTTGCGCAATTCGTCGGCGATGCGCGAGAGCGCGCCTTTCAAATCGGTGATCTGATCGGCACGTTCAACGACACCGCCCGATAAGCGCGCCAATTCTTCGAGGTACGCATCGGCCTGGCGATACGTGCGGTCCAACTCCTGCATCGCCTTTTGATGTTCCATCTCGGCCTTCTGCGCTCTTTGCTGATCCGCCTCCGCATTCTCAGAATTGCTCACCCGCTGCGCGGCGAACTTTCTTTCGATGCGGCGCTCGACATCGGCGCGCGTGCTGTAGCGAATGGGATAAATGATGATGTCTTCGCTTTCGATGACCGCATCGAGCGTATCTTCTTCGACGATCTCGCTGCTCGCGTTATCGATGCCGTCTGTAAACAAAATGACCGCTTTGCGTCCTTCGATGTCGGCGAGCCGTTCCCAGACGGCGGTGTAGACGGCTTCATAAACCTGCGTGTATTCGCCCGGTTGAATATCGGCAATGGCGCGCCGCAGTTGCTCGCGATTGCTGGTCAGTTCAGAGAGAATGCGGACGCTGTCGTTGAATTCGATGAGCAGGACTTTATCCTGCGGGCGCAGGTTGTCGATGAAAGCGAGGGCCGCCGCCTTGATCTGCTGCAACTGATCGGCGGTCGAGCCGCTCGAATCAAGCAACAGGGCGACATTGAAAGGCTCTTCCGTGGTGCCGAAGTATTCGATGGCCTGCCGCGCGCCGTCTTCGTAAATACTAAAGTCGTCCTTGCGCAGGTCGGTCAGGTAGCGACCGCCTTTCTCTTTGACGACGACCGGCACCTGCACGAGCGTCGTGTGCAGCTTGATCGGCTCGTCTTCGGATTGAACCGGCTTGTGTTTATCCGTTTGTGCGACGCCGTTCGATGCGAGCAGCGACCCGGTCAGCGCGATCATGAAGAATCGGGCAAGCCTTCTCATAAACCACCTCGAATGAATTGACGTTGCGAGCGACTGAAGGCGCTCTATCCTGCACCGAATGTATGTTGCGCCGTCTTTGGGATAGGTTGCAAGCCAGTCCACAGCGCCATCAGGCAGAGCGACACGGCGAGGGATGCCGCTAGACTCTCTGTCGCCGCGTCGCCGCGTCGCCGTGTCTCCCTCGCCTTTTCACTTTCCGTTGATGTAGGATGGCGGCGCGTAATCTTGATTCGCGTTCGCAACTCAAGCTTAATTGGCAGAGGCAAACATGCATCAGGCGCTCGCTGGAATTCGCGTCCTCGACTTATCACGAATGCTGCCCGGCCCTTTCGCTTCGATGATGCTCGGCGACCTCGGCGCGGAAATCATCAAGGTCGAAGAAACGCGCATCGGCGACCCGACGCGCTGGAGCCCGCCTGCCATCGGCAAACAGAGCGCCGCTTTTCTGCAAGTTAACCGCAACAAAAAATCGCTCGCCCTCGATCTCAAACAGGCGGCAGCCCGCGACATCTTCCTCAAGCTTGCGGAGACCGCTGATGTCATCCTTGAACAGTTTCGCCCGGGCGTCGTTGATCGCCTGGGAATCGGTTACGGCGTGGTGAAGCAGGTCAACCGGCGCATCGTTTATTGCTCGCTCACGGGATTTGGTCAAACCGGGCCGCACCGCGACCGCAGCGGCCACGACATGAA
>JBBWZK010000396.1:0-7753 GCA_039648975.1 Blastocatellia bacterium | reverse complement strand
CGACGTAACAAGGTTGCCGGCGCTCATCGACGGTTACGACTTTGCCGAACATACGTGTCACCGCCTCACGAACCTCAGATAGTTTTGGCTGCGTTGCCGGGTCAGGCGGCGTCGCATTGGCTGCCAGGTCGGGCGGGGTGTTTACAGACACCGCGCTCGGCGCTGCCGCTGGTTGGGCTGCTGCTTCTGTGGACGCGACTTCCATAGCCGGTTGAGCCGGGCTTGCGCTCTTATGTAACATGACATACCCGCCGGCAATGCCGCAGCAGAGAATCAAGACGATCATTTTTGTAGGCATAAGGCGTCCCCTTTCGACTTGACGAAGCCCGCCCATCTCCAGGGTTGGCGAAGCTTCGGGGAATGTAGGTCAGGCTGATCGACCTGCATTGACCAGCCTGACAGCCATCGCTCTCAAGTTGGCAATTCCTCAGACGGTCAGAGCGACTTGAGGAACTTGATCAGTTGGTTCTTCTGCGTCGTAGACAAGGCCATGTAAGCCACAATCACGTTGTGGGCCTCACCGTCATGGCGCAGGATCGCCTGGTTGAAGGTCAGGGATTCGCCGTCATGCATGAGACGGTCACGGGTACGCACACCCCATAGCGGTGCCGTGCGCATCTTGAACTGCGTCGACTGATCGAGGGTAGTCGAACAGGGGAAGGTGGTCTGCACGATTCGGTCTCCCGTGGCGATATTGTGCATCAAGAAATCACCGAACGGGTGAATGACTTTGCAGCCGAGGGCCGCCGGTACAGGGATGGCCCCGCCGCCGAGCGTCGAGCCGACATCGGCAGTGCGGATATTGCGAACGTGGCAGGTGACGCAGCTTTGACCGCTAGGCGCGCCCGGCATGTTGCTGAAGATGTTGGAGCCCGCAACAACATCAGGATCAGCGCCGGCAAAGCGCTCGTCGCCTCGACCGCGCGAGGGGGCTTTCGTCGCTCTCATGAATCTGGCGAACACATCGATGTCGTTGTTGACATCCTCTGGGTCTACCGTCACATCGCACACCCCGGTCACGTCAACGTTATTGGGAGCGAAGCGGTTGCTGATGCCCATCTCGTTGAGGTACGCATCGCTTGAAAACGACAGCAGGCTGGAGTGTTGATCCTTCCAGCCGAAGCGGCCCAGGCGTATATTGCAGCCGGGGGTCTCAAGCAAAGGCACGAAAATCAGCGTGCCTTGCATGCCTGCCGGCTGGTTGTTAGAGATTAGCGCCAGCTCATTGCTGTTGATGGCTTCGACAAAGCCATCGCCCAGCAGATTCAGCGACGTGCGGAAGGTGGTGACCAGTTGCGAGCCGGTGACATCCTCCGGCACATGTTCCTGAGCGTTGGCGAATGGGAAATTGAACGCCCGGAAAATCGCAGGAAATCCGGGAGGCGGATTCGGATTCGCCACGATGTTGCTATGCACCGCCGGGCAAACCGCGCGGTCGTTAATCAGCGACCGCCCAAAAATCGTGACCGTGCCATTGCCGGAATCATTGGTTATAGTGACGTCAGCCGGAACGAAGTTGCCGTTGACGATATGTCCGGCCCGCAGTTCGGTGATCTGGCTGATGCCGCCGGTGACCGGCGATTGATGACACTCGCTACAAGCCTGCGCGTTGTAGACCGGCCCCAGCCCGTTGGTGATGAAATCAACCTCCTGAAATCCGTCGAGGTCGGCGTCATGCACGGCTTGTGTGACAAAGTTGTTGGTCCTGTCATCGAAGCCGGTCGGCGCTTCTTGCAGCAGGCACGCCGGCGCGGGAGTGATGGCCGCCGAAGTCGCCTGCTCTGAGGTCCCAGCTATACGGTCTGAATCGGCGGCAGCGACATTCGCTGGCGTGCCGTCTGGAGGAATCTGGACTCGGTTAGCATCGAGAGCTGGATCACTATCAACAGACCCCGGTGCGGTAGTGAAATCAGAAGATGGGGAAGGCGATTGGCCCTGGACAGACCGCGTCTTAACCATTGGTAGGACGAGGATTGCCAGGAAGAAAAGAAGAACGGCTATCTTCAACAGCTTCATTGGGGTTTTCCTCCACGGAAGCACCTGGGACACACCTGTCCCAAGACAAAGGTTGGGTTACCTGCCTGATCCGGTGACTTGCGCGTTACCCTGGATGCCCTAAACCCTGTACTCGCTCGTTATGGGATGAGAGTACTGACAAACACTTACCAGTTTGATCAAAATATCAAAGTTATTCTCAAGCAAAAATCAAAGGTGAAACTCAGAATGCTTCGCAGTGTAAGGTGAGCTACGTGAAATGTCAATAGGGAGAAACCCTGAGTAGTGCCTCTGCAAAGGATGGCGCAATGAGCTTTCTGTAAACTCGCCAGGCGGCGATGAGTTTCAAAAGATATTGCCGTTTTATAAAAGAATGGATGCTGCGTTCCGCACAGAGGGCTTGCTTGAGCAATGGCGTTGCTTTTGCAGTCCGCGCCTCGGTACTTCAGGAAATTGAAATCGCCAGGATCCGACGTCGAACTGCTGGACACAACGTTTCTGCCGCTTGCCGTGCGCTATTCACATGGTGAATAATTGAATTTTCGATTTCGCGTCGCGCGACGGACTATCGAACACATGGATGCACAATCTTGCTTCTGCGCCTTTATGAATCCACTTCGCCTGATCCTTTTTATTCTGGTAGCCACGCTGCTGGCGGCGTGCGATTCTGCGCCGAAAGTGCCGAACACGACGCAGAAAAACTACCCCGTGATCATTCGCGAGTCAGCCGACACGCGCGCCAAAGCCGAACGCGAATGGCGTCGCCTGCTCGATGCCTACACGGTGGCGCAGACGCCGCCCGACCTGCATCCCATCATCTACACGCCGCGCTCGCTGCTAGGCGTCTCCGGCGGCATCAAGCTGTTGACCGCGCCGCCTGAGCGCGGCAGCGAAACCATCGCGTTGCGCGAAGCCATGAAAAGCTTCCTTGATCGCTGGCGCGACTTGCTCAACGCCGACCCGTCGGCGGTATCGCTCACAAGCAGCAATGGCGCGGGCACGACCGAGCGCTTAACTTACCGGCAGGCGAATTACGGTTTCCCTGTGGCAGGCAACTATGGTGAGATCGATGCGGTCATCAGCAGCGACGGTCGCCTGATGCAGCTTGACGACCGCTTCATTCCGGCAATCGATTTGCCGCAGCGGCCACAGATCGCCCGCGAAGATGCGCAGAAGCGCGTCGTTGGCCGCACCTTCATCTATACGGACATTGCAGGCCGCGAGCAGCGCACGCAAATTGCCAACGCCGGCGACGTCACCGCCAAACAACTGGTGGTCTTGCCTATACAGAAGGGCGATAATCTTGAAGTCCATCTGGCATGGGAGGTGACGGCAGGCCGCTCGCTTTCATGGACGGTCTACGTTGACGCCATCACCGGCGACGAGTTGCGCGCCGTGCAGAATTTTCAATCTTGATTCAGGGCCCCAAAGAGAATATGGAAACGGTTATCACAAGAGACACGGATATTTTGCGTGAATACCTCGCGGCGCTGGACGCGCGCGAACGCGGCATGTCACCGTTTGCGCGGCTGGTGGCGACGGTCAAGCTGGCCCGCCTGCGCCGCGAACTCGACACGGCGCAGCTTGAAGCCACGGATGAAGACCTGGCGGCGTTGCGCCGTGAGATTGACGAGCGTACCGAGCGCAGCATCATGCGGCGCTTTGAATCGCGGCCCTGGGGCGCGCGGTTTGTAATTTTCCTTATGCTCGTCGTAGGCCAGCAACTGGTGCTCGCGCTGCTCGCCCTGGCGACGGCCATCTTTGTCAGATTGGCTCCGGTTCCCAGGCGCTGGAACCCTGTGTTGCCGCACGAAGACCCAGGCTATCTGCTGGTCTTCTGCTTCTTCTTTTTCTTCGCCACGCCGTGGCTTTCGCTGCTCGTTTTATTCGGCGGCAGGTTCTTCCGCTCGTGGCGCAAAATCCTGCCGACGACGCTGCTCATCATTGTGGTTTCGGCGCTTGGCACCTATCTGGTTTTTCGCAACACCGAGTTGAATACCAATCCGGTGCGCTTTTTCACGTCGCTCGAACAACTGGCCCAAAGCCGCGACGTCGATGTCGCGAATTATCGCCAGTGGGTAGCGGCCAACTGGCTGATGAGCGACCCGCAGTTTCAGCGCGATTATGAAGCTTACTTGCGCAACGGCCCGGGCCGCTGGATCATGGCGCGCATCTATCCGAACGGCGATACGGCGGATGACGTCGCCTGGCGCAAGCGCAACGAGAATGACCCGCTGCAAACGATGAGCGAATACCTGGACGGCGGCCAGGACCCGAATGGCTTCCGCGAATGGCTGCGCTATTATCTAGACCGCCATCGCATCTACTCTGAAGACCGCATCGACCAGGAAGTCAGCGCCATGGTCGGCCCGGCCAATCAACGCTTTCTCGGCCTGTGGCAGGTCGAACCGTTGTTGAAAGAACGCGATCAGCGGCTCTATCGCGCCTATCTCGGCGAGATGGGGCGCAAGATGCGGCTCTGGGGACTGGCCAGCCTGGGACTCTACGCGGTCGTGTTTTTAGTGATCTTCCTTACAGGGCCGGCGCTGTCGTTCTGGGAGCGCATGGCGGGCGGCACGCGCGGCAAGCGTTTGGCGAGCGGCTACGAAAGCGAAGCCCCGGCGAGCGCTGCGTCGCGGCTGCGCCAGCGTTATGATTCGTTCCCTGAACGCCACGAGATCACGACGCCGCCGTTTTTTGACACGCCGCTCAGATTGCTTAGTCGCGTACATCGTGCCTTCATGCGGCTGGCGGTCTCTACTCTGCTCTTCGTCTTTGCGTTCTGGGCCGTCGTCTACGCCGTCGAGCTGTCGAGCCATCGCCCCAACCCGACGACGCAAGTGGCCTTGATGCGCTCTTTTCTGCTGATCGGCAAAGAATCTGAAAGTGATGTAATTCCCACAAGCGGCGTGCCGAGCCCGACCTACACGACTGTGTATCGCGCGCCCCTGGCGACGCCCGCCAACGAGCCCGTCGCGGTGCGCGTGGCCGGCGTCGAATCGCAGATGGATGAGAGCGATTACCAGAACGACAAGCGATTCAAAGAGCAGTACCGCGTGCTGGCGGCGACCCGTAACGATGTCAGTTCCTTGCAGAGCACGACGGCGCAACTTCAACAGGCGACGACCGGCTTGCCGCAACAGATTTCGCAGGTCGGCTCGCAGGCCGAGGCCCGCGCCGGCCAGGCGATGGGCGACGCGGCGGCGGCCCGGCAGGCGGCGCAGACCGTCGAGCAGCAACTATCGACCAAGCTGAAAGAGCTTGAGGGCCGTGCCGCGCGCGCCAGCGAAGAAGTGGGCCGCGTCGAGGCGCAAGCCTCCGGCATCGGCACGCGCACAGAGAAGCTCGAAACCGACATCATCAGCCTGACCAAACAACTTGAAGCGCGCACAGACGAGTTGAACAATCGCACGGCGAAAGAGCGCGAAGATCAAACGGCGCGGCTCGCGGCGTTGCAGAACATCGCCTTTGCAGGCATCGTCTCTGAGTTGACGGCGAGCGTCGATGAACTGGAACGGCGCGTCGGCTCAACCATCTATCGCTTCTTCAACAAAGGCGAAGCGCAACGCGAAGTCGACGGTCTGCGGCAGCGCATCGCGGCGCTCGCCAACGAGTTGAACGGCCTCACCAGCGACCAGGCGAAGCAGACCGTCGCGCAACTCGAACAACTCCGCAGCCGCATCGATACCATCGCCGCCCGCATCAAGTAAGAGTTGCCTCTGCCGGTATGCAGACCAGCGAAGACATTGTCGAGCAGGAACACGCCGCCGAGTTGCCGGCGAAGCCGTGGCGTTTCGTCGCGCCGAAGCCGGTCGAACTGATTCTGGCGTTCGCCTTGATCTTTGTGGTGATGCGTTTGATCGAATTCGGCGGGCCGGCGATTCTCGATAATGATGGCTTCTATCATATGCGCTGGAGCCGCACGTTGCGCGAGCAGTTCCCGCACCTGCCACGCTTTCAATCGCTGCCGCTGACGACGCTCAACGAAAAAGATTACGTCGATCACCACTACCTCTTTCACGTCCTGCTGATGCCGTTCACCTTCGGCGAAGACATGCAGCAAGGCGCGAAGTGGGCGGCGGTGATCTTTTCGAGTCTCGGCATCCTGTCGCTGTTTGGGTTGCTGCTGGCGTTTGATGTGCGTTATCGCTGGCTGTGGCTTGCGCCGATTATGGCCAGTTCGGAGCCCTTTCTTTATCGCATGTCGATGACGCGCGCGCCGGCCCTGTCGCTTGGCATGCTGGGCCTGGGCGCTTACCTGATTCTGAAACGCAAGTACGGGTGGCTGACGCTGCTGTCCTTCGCCTTCGTCTGGTATTACAGCCTATTTCCGCTGATCTTCATCTTCGCGGCGCTGTATGCAGTCACGGTCTACCTTGCCGAGCGGCGCATCGAATGGCGCGCGCCGCTGGCGTCGCTTGCAGGCATCCTTGCAGGGCTGGTCATCAATCCTTATTTCCCAAAGAACCTGCACCTGCTGTGGGAGCACGTATTGATGAAGGCCACCGCCGGCTCAGTCTATTCGGTGGATGTTGGCGTCGAGTGGTATCCCTATGACGCATGGGATCTGTTGCGCTTGAGCGCGCTGGCTTGTGTAATTTTTATCGCAGGGCTCGCGGCGTTCGAGTATCGGCGGCGGGGGCGCGATCTGAAGCCGCTCTTCTTTCTGTTCGTCGCGCTGGCATTGTTATTGATGGCCTTCAAGTCGCGGCGCTTCATCGAATACTGGCCGCCGTTTGCGGTGCTGTTCGCCGCCTTCACGATCAGCCCGCGCCTCGCCGAATTTGATCGCTCGTGGTTTAAGCGTAAGCGCGAGCGCGCCATTGCGGCGATAGCGGCGGCAACGACAACCGTGATTGTCGGGGTCACCCTGTTCGTCACCGTCGAGCAAGCGCGTGCAGACATGAAGGCCGAGCCTGATCCGTATGACTACCGGGGCGCAAGCCGTTGGATTGCCGCGAACGTGCCGGCGGGCGCGATGATCTTCAACACGGACTGGGACGATTTTCCGATGTTGTATTACTACAACCCGAACAATCCCTACATCGTCGGGCTTGATCCAACCTATCTTTACGACCGCGACCCGGAGTTGTGGAAACTCTACGCACGCATCACGCTTGGTGAGGAAGACGACCCGGCGGAATTGATCCGCGAGCGCTACGGCGCGGAGTACGTCTTCACGGACAATCAGCACCCGGACTTTCTGGAGAATGCCGCGAGCAGCGGCAAGTTCGAGACGGTTTACACGGATGCGAAAACCACCGTGCTGCGCATTCGCTCGGCAGAAGAGATCAAGAAGATCGACCGCGAGCAGCAGCAAAGCAGCGACGACACGGACGACAGCAGCCCAGAGTAGGCAGGCAGTAAATGGCGGCCTCTGCGGCCTGATATGCTAGAATGCCGGCAAGGAGAATGACGATGAGCGTGGTTATCGAAGCCATTTATGAATCGGGAGTGTTCAAGCCGCTCAGTCCGGTAAATGAGATCAAAGAGCATGAAAAAGTGCGTCTGGTCATCGAGTCCGCAAGCTTGATCGACGCGCAACGGGATAATCGAATTCAAATTGACCCGCAGCTTGCGCGTGAGATTGGCGATTTGGAAACCGCGATGACCTAAGCTTGATCGGTTCACGAGCGTTCCGCTATACTGACACGGTTATTGATGGAGAAGTCGCCTAGTGGCTGAGGGCGGCGGTTTGCTAAACCGCTATAGGCTGTAAAGGCCTATCGAGGGTTCGAATCCCTCCTTCTCCGCTTTT
>JBBWZK010000390.1:0-3273 GCA_039648975.1 Blastocatellia bacterium | reverse complement strand
CTCAATCACCGCAACGGCGCGGCAACGCGGACGCTTGCTGCGCATTCTCGGCGTCGGCTTCGGCCTCGCCGTGATCATCGGCAATACCATCGGCGCGGGCATCCTGCGGACGCCCGGCGAAGTCGCTGGCCACCTGCCGAATACCTGGCTCTTTTTGGGCATCTGGGTGATTGGCGGGCTCTACGCCCTGTTGGGAGCAATCTCGATAGCCGAACTGGGGACGATGTTGCCGAAATCCGGCGGCCAGTATGTCTTTGCGCATTATGCATTCGGTGACTACGCGGGCTTCGTCGTCGGCTGGAGCGATTGGATTTCGACCTGTGGCACGAGCGCCGCAATCTCCGTGGTGATCGGCGAATATCTTGGCGTGCTGTTTCCCACGCTCGCCGGTCGCACGGTCATCATTGCGCTCGCCATTGTCATCGCCTTTGCCGTGTTGCAATGGCGCGGCGTGCGCTGGGGCAGCCGCGTGCAGAACGTCACGAGTCTGCTCAAAGCCGTGGCCTTTATCGCGCTCGTCGCGGCCTGCTTCGCGCTCGGCCACACCAGCACAACGCCAGCGCAGGCGAGCGAAGCGGCGGCTCCCGTCAATGAATCCCTTTTCCTTGCCATCATCCTGGCGCTGCAAGCGGTGATCTATACCTATGACGGCTGGACGGGAGTGATCTATTTTTCCGAAGAGGTGCGCGATCCGGCGCGCGACGTGCCGCGCGCCATGATCGGCGGCGTGCTGGCCATCATTGCCATTTATCTGCTGGTCAATCTCGCGCTCATCTACGTCTTGCCCATCCCCGCGATTGCCGGCGCGAACCTCGCCGTGGGCGCAGCCGCCAGCGCCATCTTTGGCGGCTACGGCGACACCGTCATTCGCTTGCTGACGATTCTCTCGATGTTGAGCGCCATCAACGCCTGCCAGTTGATGGCTTCGCGCGTCATCTTCGCGATGAGCCGCGATGGACTGGTGTCTAGCCGCATCGTCAAGGTCAACGAAGGCGGCACCCCGACGATTGGCCTGCTGGCCAGCACGGCGGTGGCGATATTGTTCATCTTCGGCGGCAGCCTTGAAAACGCGCGGCAGATATTCGAGCGCATCATCTCCGTATTGGCAATCTTCTTCGTCGTCAGCTACGCCATCTCGTTCGTCGCCGTCTTCGTTTTGCGCAAGCGCGAGCCCGAACGTGAGCGACCTTACAAAGCCTGGGGCTATCCGGTGACGACGGCGATATCGCTGATCGGTTTGCTGGCCTTCTTAGCTGCCTCGGTCGCGACAGCCCTCAGCGCCGCTTCGACGGCGCGAGCGTTTTTCAACTCGACCAGTTTTTACGCCATCCTGTTGCTCGGCGCGAGCTATCCGGCTTATCGTTTGTTGAAACGGCTGGCAAGTTGAGCGGCGATCAGTCTTCAGGCATATCGCGCCAGGGGGGCGCGACGAGGCGGCGGCGGGCATCGACGCTCATCGCCGCGCCCGGCTCATCCAGTTGTAGCCTATTCTACAATTTGCAGGTCACCTGCTTGTGCATCTGATCCAGCCCTTCGCAGTAGTTGGTGAACTCACAGCGGCGAATCTCCGCGCCGCGCCCCAATCTGATTTTCAAAAACCAGTCGGGATCGGCCAACGACTGGCGCGCGGCGGCGACAATGTCGGCTTCATCACTTTGTAGAATCTGTTCGGCTTGCTCGAAGGTCGCAATGCCGCCTGACGTGACGATGGGCGTCGGGCAGCCGGCAGCGCGCACAGCCTCTCTGATCGTCGCGGCCAGCCCGACGTTGCGACCGAACGGGCCGCGCGCGTCCGACCACACCGTCGGCATGCATTCGTAGCCGCTCGGCCCCGTGTAAGGATAAACCGCGTGGCCGACTTTCGGTTGCCGCGCGTCGTCGAACTTGCCGCCCTTTGAAACTGAAAGGTAATCAAAGCCACAGCGCGCGAACTCTGTGCCGAAGTAAACCGCGTCATCGAGATGGCTGCCGCCGGTGATCACTTCATCGCCGAGGAAGCGCACGCCGACACAGTAACCCGCGCCCACACCTTCACGCACGGCGCGGTAGACGGCGAGCGGCAGGCGCACGCGATTTTCACGCCGCCCGCCGTAACCATCCGGGCGATTGTTTTTGGCGCTCAGAAACGACGCCATCGTGTAAGCGTGCGCGTAATGCAACTCGACGCCATCGAATCCGGCTTCTCTGGCGCGCAGGGCTGCGGCTGCGAAGATGCCGGGCAATACTTCAGGCAGTTCGCGAATGTGCGGCAAGTCCATGTCTGTGACGCGCTCGCGGTAGCCGTAGCGCAACGATTCAAGCTCGCGCTCGTCAAGCACGCGGTCGAGCAACTCGTCGGGCGCTTGGCTGAGAAGCCGGCGAATCTCTGCTTCATCTGCCGTGCGCCATCGCGCATCGTCGGTTGCCTCTGCAAGCGCGGCGCGATGATGATCTTTCAAGGCAAAGAAGCGGGCGAAGAACTTGGCTTTTTCAGGGCGACGTTTGACGGCGAGAAAATCGATGATCTGAATGAACAATCGCGTGTGGCTATGGCTTGCGCGACGCACGGTCTCAACCAGCTTGCGCAGGCCGGGAATGAAACGGTCGTGGCCGACACGCAACAGCGGGCCGCTGGCAATATCGCGAATGCCCGTCGCTTCGACGACAATCGCGCCGGGCTGGCCTTCGGCAAAGCGCTCGTACCACTGAAGGACGTTGGGCGTCACCAGGCCGTCTTCGGTGGCGCGCCAAGGCACCATGGCCGGAACCCATGTGCGGCTTTCGAGTGTGACGCCGCCGACCGTGATCGGCGAAAACAACCGCGACCGCGCCGCCTCTTCAGCCGTCGGCCAGCGCGCTTCGAGCAGCGAATGACGAATTGGTTTTCCCTGACGCCACATCCTGTTTTGAATGTACCACGCAGACGAAGAAGTCGGGAGTCCAGAGCGGGGATATGTAGCGCAAGCTGTTAGCTTGCGCAAAGACCTACTTAAGTGGCAAAGACTCGCGCAAGCTAACAGCTTGCGCTACATCTGAAGAAGTGTTCATTCATACCGCAGCGCGATCATCGGATCGACGCGCGTGGCGCGGCGCGCAGGGATATAGCTCGCCAACAAGGCCACCGCGATAAGCGCCGCCGAGGCGATGATAAACGTCGTCGGGTCGGTCGCGCTCACTTCGTAAAGCAGGCTCGACATCAGTCGTGTTAAGGCGAGCGCCGCGACAATGCCCAGCGATACGCCGATCACCGCAAGCCGCAGCCCTTGTTTGACGACCAGCCCGACGATGTTCGTG
>JBBWZK010000380.1:0-12252 GCA_039648975.1 Blastocatellia bacterium | reverse complement strand
CCATCAATCGGTCTCCGCGTCGCCGTGTCGCCGCGTCCCCGCGTCGTCATTGTTGATCAAGCGTCAGTTTGGCGATGAAGTACCAAGACCCCGACGGCTCAAGTTGAATGTTGCCGACGCGCTTGCGGGCAATCAGCACGTTAGCGGGATACCAGAGATATATCTGTGGCAACTCGTCCGAAACCGTCTTTTCGATTTTGCCGTACAGCACCACCTTGGCGGCGCGTTCGTTGGCGCGTTCGGCCTCGACGATCCAATCGTCGACCTGCGGATTGCAGTAACGCATGCGGTTCTGCCCGCCGCGATCCGTCAACAGGCTGGAGATTTTCAGATAGAGCGTGCGTTTTTCAGCCGCATGGATTGTTGAATCAAGCGCCTCGGCCTGCTCAACCAGTCGAGTCACTTCTGTCGAGGCGCAATAATCGTGTTGAGCGAGAACGGTTGCCAGCGTATCGAACAAGAGACGCATCTGCGCCGTGTCGCTGGTGGCGCGCAGTATGGCGATAGCCTCATTAAACTGCGGGTTAGGATAACGGCTGTGATAGACGAGCTGAAAGCCATCGGTGCTCTGATTGAAGCCGAGGCCGATCCGGTAAAACAGATCATACTGCGCTTTCGCCAGCCGGTCGTTCATCGTCGCGTTTTCAAGCGATAGCTGTTCAAGCTCGATGCCAACCTGCCGCAACTGGTCTTGCAGAATCGCCGCGATGTTGCGCGATAACTGGTTGGTCGAGGTGATGATCGACAGCCGCAAGCGCGTTTGCGGTCCGTCGCCGTCCGGGTCCGGGAACCCTGCTTCGTCGAGTAGTTGCCTGGCACGCTGCGCGTCACGATCATAAACCGTGAGGTTGGGGTTATAAGCCCAGTGCTCAGGCGGCAACAGCGCGTTGGCCTTGCGCGCCTGATCTCTGAGCAGGCGATGAATGATCGAGTCGCGGTCAATCGCATAAGCGACCGCCTGCCGGATTTTCACGTTGCCGAGCAGCGAAGTCGACGTGGTGTTCGCGCCGAGATAGCCGATGTTCGCGCCGTCGTTGATGACGACCTGTATGTCCGAGCGACGCGCCAGGGCGCGCACGGTTTCGGGATCGAACTGCGCATTGAGGGCGAGGTCAACTGCGCCACTCATCAACTCGGCCTGTCGTGTGCTGTTGTCGGTGACGACTTTGACGCGCACTCGCGGGATGGTCGGCGCGCCATCCCAATAATCCAGATTGGCTTCGAGATAAACGGCGTCGCCTTCGTTGTAAGAGATGAATTTGTAAGGGCCGCTACCGACCGGCGCGCTGGCCTGTTCTTTCCCTGCGCCTTCGGGAATGATGCCGATGGCCGGCAGGCTGCCGATGAAATCAAACTGCTCGCTGGCGTGAAAGACAACGGTTTGCTGATCGGGCGCGTCGATGAAATCGATTTTGGCGACGGTGCCGCGAATCGGCGATTTCGTCGCCGGCTCCTTGATTGACTCGAACGTGTACTTCACATCGGCTGACGTGAGCGGCTTGCCATTATGAAAGGACACGCCTTGCCGCAGGTGAAACGTGAAGGTCTGATGGTCTGCGGATTCTTCAACCCGCTCGGCAAGCGAGGGCACGAACTCGAAGTCTTTGTTCTTGACGACGAGTGTGTCGTAGACCAACTGCATGATGCGCGCTGAGGTTGCGTTTCCCGTCGAGAAGCGCGGGTCAAAGCCGCTGGGCGTCGCCTCGATAGCGATGACCAGCGTGCCCGGCTCGCCGCCTCGGCGACAGGCGACCAGCGGCAGGAGAAGCAGCAGGATCAGCAGGCAGTAGGCAGGAAGCAGGAAGCAGTAGGCAGTAGGCAGTAGGCGGTTTCGGAACAACCAGCGGAGCTTTGCTTCAAGCAGTGAATTAAATAAGATTGATCGCCACATGATTCATTGGATAGTTCCGTCTCTTCACTGCCTCCTGCTTCCTGCCTCCTTCTCACTTCGTGTGTTGCAACACGAGATTGAGTTCGGCGATGCGTTCGCGCAAACGGGCGATGCTCATTTCGCTCTGTGCTTGCGGCGGCGAGATCGTCGATTTGACGCGCGCGATGTGGTCGAAAGCGCGGCTGATGTGCGTCTTCGTGATGCGGCCCTTTTGCGCCGCCTCGACCATGCCCTGCCACGCGGCCATGACACGGTCAGACTGGCCTGAGCCCGTGACCAGCACCATGTCGTTGCCGGCTTCAATCGCCATGACGGCGGCTTCCGCAGTCTCGCGCGTCGCCGTGATCGCGCCCATCTCCAGGTCGTCGGTGATGACCAGCCCCTTGTAGCTCAACTCGTCGCGCAGCAGGCCATTGACAATATTCTTCGACAAAGATGCCGGCAGCGCCGACGGGCCGTCAATCGCCGGGTAGTGCCCGTGCCCGACGATGACCGCGTTCAAGCGCGCGTTGATCTTGCTGAAGAGTTCCGTGTAGGGCAGCAGGTCTTCTTTGGTGATTTGATCGCGCGACCGTTCAACCGTCGGCAACTGCTCATGTGAATCGATGACGGAATGACCGAGGCCGGGAAAGTGCTTGCCGACGCCGAGCACGCCTTGGCGCTGCAAGCCTTCGAGATACGCGCCGGCAAGGCGAACGACCTTAGCTGGCGTGCTGCCCAGATAGCGACCTTTGAGGCCGTTGTCCACCGAATCATCCACGGCGACATCGAGCACCGGCGCGAGGTTGACGTTGAAGCCAAGTGTGCGCAGCGCCTCGGCAGTAATCTCGCCGAGCCGCGCGGCAATCGACGCGTCGCCCGAAGCGCGCAGGAGGTCTGCGGCAGGCATCGGCGAATAGATCGTCTTCAAGCGATCCACGCGCCCGCCTTCCTGATCGACGGCAATAATCGGCGGTACAGCAATCAGCCCGCGAATGGCGCTGGTAAGCTCGACGACTTGCTGCGCGCTTTCAATATTCTTGCCATTCAGCAAGACGCCGCCGGGCTGGATGGTTTCAAGCAGTTCGCGCACCGGCGCGTCAATTTCCTTGCCCGGTATGCCGATGATTAAAAGTTGGCCGATTCGGTGTTCTAATTTCATATTTTAGATTTTGGATTTTAGATTTTGGATTTTGGATTGGCAGATGGATGACTTGCCTTTGACGCAGGCAGGTAAAACATCTGATTCACGCGGCTGCTTTGAATTCGGCTGCAATCCAAAATCCAAAATCTAAAATCTAAAATTAAGTCTTGGTCTCAAATAGCGCCCGCAAGCTCAGGTCATAGGGTTCACGCGCGACGCCGGCATCGGTAATGATGGCTGTGACGTAGCGGTGCGGCGTCACATCGAACGCCGGGTTGGCGACTTGTATCCCCTCGGGCGCGACCGGCTCGCCGTGAAAGTGCGTCACTTCACGGGCGGCGCGTGATTCGATAGGGATTTGATCGCCGGAGTTCAATTGCAAATCAACTGTCGTCAGCGGCGCGGCCACGTAAAAGGGGATGTTGTTTTCGTGCGCGGCGACCGCGACCATGTAGGTGCCGATCTTGTTGGCCACGTCGCCATTAGCGGCGATGCGATCTGCGCCGACGATGACGGCATCCACCTCTCCAGACTTCAGGAAGTGGCCGGCCATGTTGTCTGTAATTAATGTCACTGGAATATCGTCTTTGGCCAACTCCCACGCGGTCAGCCGCGCGCCTTGCAGAAAGGGGCGCGTTTCGTCTGCGAAGACCTTAATGCGCTTGCCGGCTTCGACCGCCGCGCGGATGACGCCGAGCGCCGTGCCGTAACCGGCAGTCGCCAGCGCGCCGGCATTGCAATGCGTCAAGATGGTCGCCTCTTCAGGAATCAATGCCGCGCCGAACTGTCCCATGCGCTGATTGGCGGCGATGTCTTCGCGATGAATCGCTAATGATTCGTTGATGAGGTCTTGCTTGATGTAGTTGAGCGAGGCGTTTTCGTGGCGGGCGTGGTTGAATTTCCAGCGCATGCGCTCGATGGCCCAGAAGAGATTGACGGCGGTCGGGCGAGTTTCTGCCAGACGCTCGCAGATGTGATGAAAGTCACGCTCGAACTCTTCCATCGTAGTCGCGGCGGATTTCTTCATGCCGAGCGCGATGCCCATTGCCGCCGCGACGCCGATGGCCGGTGCGCCGCGCACGACCATCTCTTCGATGGCGCGGGCGACTTCGTCGTAAGTCTTGAAGACGGGATAAAGCTCTTCGTTGGGCAAGCGCCGCTGGTCAATCATTACGACGCCTTCATCAGTCCATTCAATCGTCTTAATCATGCTGAAAGGATAATAGCCAATCGGTGCGCGGCTTGGCAATCAAAGCGGCAGGCATAAATCGAAGCGTAGATAATTAAAAATTTGGATTCGGCGGCGGAGTGCAGCGCGGCGGTGTACGATTGCCTGTACGAAAAAGCGCCAGCCGGTTGCGCTCGATGGCGTTGCCGCATAGAAACAGGCGCTTAAGTAATGGGAATACGAATTGCGCTTTGCAGTGTGAAGTCTACAAAGAGGAAGGCGACTATGGGCCGATTTGCCAGAGACAGCGAACATCGAGTTGCAAACTCCAATCCGTTGAAGATGACGCCACGCTCGCCATTCGCCGGCGACGCGCTCTTCAACCAAGGTGAGCGACAGATAGGGAAAGCGCCCGATAAGCCGAAGCCGCGCGCGCCATACGAAGTGAGATACTTTGTGCTGGCGCTGGCAGCGCTGGTGGGCCTGGGCGTCGGCTGGTTGTCGGGCAAAGCGATCACCGGCTGGCTGCCCTCTGCCACTTCGCCGCCTGCGATTGCTGATCAGTCCGCAACCGCAACGCCTGAAGATCCGGGTGCTCGATTGCAGGCCGCGCAATCCGCCGTAAGCCCGGAAGCTGCTTCACCGCAGGAGGAAGTTTCAGATGCCGCCGCTTCGCCGGAATCAGACGCGCTGGCAGGAACTGTAGCGCAGGCTGCGACCGATGATACGCAAGCGCGAGTTGAACGCAGGGTTGCAAGACGCACTTATATGCGCCGGCACGGGCATGGCAATTTTTTCATCAAGCCCTTCAAGGCGCTGCGCAAGCTCAAAATCTGGTGAGGCAGTGCGGCCCATTGCGAAAGTAATCTATCTTTCTTTCAATAAGGCAAAAGAAAAGCGGCGCGCTTCACGCGAAGTGCGCCGCTTTTGACTTGCTGCATTTATTGCCAATCAGCGTCAGGGCCAATCAGCGTCAGGTGCCCGCATCGGTCTTCTTGCCGGCGAGAATGGTCTCGCGCCCTGCGAGATAAAGCAGTATGCAGATAATCAAGAAGGGAATCAGCGACAGCAGGTTGGCGCTCGGCCCGCTGATGAACGGGTTGTGCGCATTTGCCCATTCGCCGACGTTCCGGTTGAAATCAGCCAGACTCGGCCAACCTGTGACGATGGCTACAATGATGCCTGCCAGCGCGCCGCCGGCAATGTAGCCCGACGCCATCAGCACGCCCGGACTCTTATCGCCTTCGGCAACCAGTTGATCTTCGGTCATGTCATGCTTGGCGAACTTCCTGCGCACGTATTTGTCGACGCCCCAGCGGATCAGGCCGCCGATCAAAATCGGACTAGAAGATGCCAGCGGCAGATAGACGCCGACCGCAAAGGCGAGCGACGGGATGCCTGACATCTCCAGCACAATCGCAATCATTACGCCGAGCAGCACCAATCCCCAAGGCAGTCTCTGGCTGAGAATGCCTTTGATGATATAACTCATCAGCGTCGCTTTCGGCGCGTCATACTTGATCACGGCGGTGCCGTCGGGCCGCGTCCTGTGCGTGCCGTTGATGGCCGGGTCGGCGATATAAACCGGCACGCCATCGGGGTTGACTAGGTACTTGATGGCGTTAGCGCCGTCCGATGGGGTATGGAACCAGACGCGGTAATCGTTCGGGTCCTGGACGCCCTGCGAGCCTTGCAGCTTTTCTGTCTTGGGCTGGCCGCCATCCATCTGCAACTCCGCCGGGTTGACGCGATAGTCTGCGGGAAAAGGAGCTACCGCCTCATTGGCCACCGGCACATATACCGTGCCCGCGTTGTTCAACGCCAGCAGCATCGGCCCCAGATTGACGGCTGACGCGAAGGAGTCATTGAGAATCGCGTACTGCTGCGCCTTCGGGGTTGCGCCGAGCAGATGGCCGGTCTTCAAGGCCTGCGATGTGGTGCCGCCATTGGACGAGGCGATGCAGACAATCGCGCCGAGCGACAGCGCCGTGACGTAGTAGTTCTGTCCTGTCCAATGCAGCAATAGAAAGATCAGGCAGGTCAGCAGCAATGCGGCGACCGTCATGCCTGAGATAGGGTTCGACGACGAGCCGATCTCACCCGTCAAGCGCGACGACACGGTAACGAAGAGGAAGCCGAAGACGACGATCAGAATCGCTGCGGCAATGTGCGTAACGAAGCTGACGCCGCCCGCATACAATGGATTGGCGAAAGCAATCAACACGACAAGCAGGATCGAACCGCCGAGCACCAGCTTCATCGGCAGGTCGCGCTCGGTGCGCGGCACCACAGCGCCTTCCTTTGTTTGTACTGTGCCGACATCTCGCATGCCGCCTTTCAAGCCGTGCCAGATCATCGGCAGCGATTTGAAGACGCTGATGATGCCGCCCGCCGCGACCGCACCCGCGCCGATGTAGAGCACATAAGCGCTGCGTATGTCGTTATGCGACATCTGGCTGATCGGCACGGTGCCCGGCGCGAGAACGCCTGGAATCATGTCGCCGAAAAACTTAATCATCGGGATGAGCACCAGATAAGCCAGCACACCGCCGGCGCACATGATCGACGCGATGCGCGGGCCGATGATGTAGCCGACGCCGAGCAGTGCGGGGTTGATCTCCGCGGCGATGGAGCCACCGGTGAACGGCGCGCCGAAGACTCTTTCCGGCGTGTCCTTCCAGGCTCTGAAGGCATCCATTGCCACTTTATAGATAAAGCCGATGCCCAGCCCCGTGAAAATAGGCAAGGCGCGAACGTCCGAGACCGGTGCGCTGGTGTCGGTGTGCGCGGCGGCGCGCGATTCCTCATCCGCGCCGGCTTTCAGCACTTCGGCGCAGGCCGTGCCTTCGGGATACTTCAATATGCCGTGTTGCTGGACAATCAGGGCGCGGCGCAGAGGGATCATCATTAAAATGCCAAGCAAACCGCCGAGCACAGCGACCAGCAGCACGCGCGTCACTTCGAGTTCGAAACCGAGAATCAAGATCGCCGGCATGGTGACGCCGACGCCGAAGGCGATGCTCTCGCCCGCCGAGCCTGCCGTCTGCACGATGTTGTTTTCGAGGATCGTCCGGCTGCGGAAGCCCATCTTCGCCATCGCTCGAAACAGCGTGATCGAGATTACACCGACAGGGATCGACGCGCTGACCGTCAAGCCGGTCTTCAGAACGAGGTAAAGCGACGACGCGCCGAAGATCATGCCGAGCAAGGTGCCGACAATGATCGGCAGCGGGGTGAACTCGCGCAGATTGACCGAGGCAGGGATGTACGGACGGAACGACGCGAGATAAGGATTTTCAGGCTTTGCCCCGACAATATCCGGGAACTCGTTAGCGCCTGCTTTAGGGGTATCCACGATTTCAGTCGACATCAGTTGCGACCTCCGAACGAGTTTTTTGAAGCGGGATTGCGAAGAGTCCGAACGAATCTACTTTACCCTGCGCCAATCCTTGCGGGCAAGAACATTTCAAGCCCTGCCGCGAAGATGCGACATTCATCACAAACTGTACAGCCGCCAGCGATATAAAGATTGAAGCCGTGAACCGCGCGTATGGCCGCAGTCGAGTTTATGGGCAGCAAGCCGCCATCTTTGAAGGAGTGAAGTTGATTACATTCGTCGCGAGCGCCTGCTCCGATCAGGCTGGCGGCAGATCGCTCCGGAAACGAAACAAGCCCCGACGCGGCAACTCGAAAGCGCACGGCGTCGGGGCCTACGGTGGACTGTTGGGATTGGCCTGGGGCCGATCCATAGGAACATCAGTTGAGCGTGCTGCTCCGGCAATTAAAACGTGATTTTGCGGACATCTATTCGTCCACAATTCACGGTCAGGCCTCAGCCACCTCACCTGGTCTAAAACTTATCATGCGTTGGACCACCTCCTTTCCGGTGTTAAACCGCATAGTAGCACAGCCCGATTTGATGTCAAGTGAAAAATGAACTGAGACAGCGGAAAAACTACAACTAATAGCGATGCCTGCCGTGATCGAGGACTAGATATAGATATGGGGCGGCTGCCTGTGAGGTCGGCTAAGGCGGCTGGCCAACGACGGCGAAGGCTTGCTCTTTGGCTTTCGTCCCTTCAAGATTAGCCAAAAACATTCGAGCGAGAGGACGATGACAGGTAAACCAATCAGAATCTTTGCCACCGCAGATATTGGCAGCGCGGCGCTAGACCGATTGCGCGAGCGCGGCTATGAAGTAGAGGTTCACGGCGACCTTGAGCCGCCGCCGAAAGCTGTGATCATCGAAAAAATTCAAAGTGGCATCGACGGAATGATCACTACATTGCGCGATCCAATCGATGAAGAAGTCTTCGCCGCAGGCCGCGAGGGGCTGCGTGTCGTCGCGCAACTGGCTGTCGGCGTCGACAACATTGATCGCGCGGCTGCCAACCGTTACCGCATTCCGTTTACCAACACCCCGGACGTTTTGACTGAAGCGACCGCCGAGTTTGCGCTCTTCCTGCTCGGCGCTGTGTCGCGCCGTCTCTATTCATCCGAAGCACTGGTGCGTGACCACGCCTGGGGATTCTGGCATCCCTATCGCCCGTTTCTCGGCGACGAGGTGACGGGGAAGACGGTTGCGGTCATTGGCGCGGGGCGCATCGGCAAGGCGTTCGCCAGAAAATGCATCGGCCTCGATATGAACATCCTGCTGCACGCGCAGGCAACCCGCGACGACCGATTCGTCGAATTCGCCGACCGCGAAATGCAGTTGCGTTACGACGCCGGCTTTTCGCGCCAGAGATGCACAGTGAGCTATGTTACTTTTGATGAAGCGTTGGCGCGCGCCGATTACCTCAGCCTGCACGTGCCTCTGGTGCTACCGCATCAATCCGCCGCGCCGACCGTGCATCTGATCAATGAGGCGGCGTTCAAGCGGATGAAGCCGACGGCTTATCTGATCAACACATCGCGCGGCCCTGTCGTAGACGAACGCGCCTTGTACGATGTACTCATCAACCAGCAGATCGGCGGCGCGGCGCTGGATGTGTTCGAGCGCGAGCCGCTGCCGGCGGACTCGCCTCTGCGCGATGAGCGATTGAAAGACCGCCTGCGACTGTTTCATCACTTTGCTTCGGGGACGCGCGAGACGCGGCTGTCGCCCGACTCGGACATCGGCATGGCGGGTCGTTGTGTGCAAGGATTGATCGACGTTATCGAAGGCAACTATGGTGGCGATCCGGCGCGCATGCCATTCGTCGTGAACAAGGAAGCGTTTGAGTAAGGCTTAACGTGGTCGTTGCTTCGGGTCTAAGCGTTCGCGCAGGCCGTCGCCGATGAAGTTGAAGGCAAGCACCGAGAGGGCAATCATCAGGCCGGGAAAGATGAACAGGTGCGGCGCAGTGAACCAGAACTCGCGCGAATCGTCAATCATTTTGCCCCATGAGGGAATCGGTTCAGGCACGCCGAGACCGAGAAAGCTCAAGCCGGCTTCGGCGAGGATCGCGCCCGCCATGCCGAGCGATGCCTGCACAATCAGCGGCTGAATCGAATTCGGCAAAATGTGTTTTGTGAGTATTCTCACATCGCTTGCGCCGAGGGCGCGGGCGGCCTGCACGAAATCATATTCGCGAACTTTCAAGACTTGTGCCCGCATCAGGCGCGCATAACCGACCCAGCCGATGACCGACAGGGCAATGATGAGATTCTTCAGGCTCGGCCCAAGAAACGCGACCATCGCAATGGCCAGTAGAATGCCGGGAAATGATAAAAAGACGTTGAAGAGAAAGCCCGACACGATGCGGTCAATCCAGCCGCCTTTGTAACCGGCAAACGAGCCGATGACGACGCCGAAGAACGCCGAGATGGCGACGACTGAAACGCCGACGAGCATAGATACGCGCGCGCCATAGATAATTCGTGCCAGCACTTCGCGTCCCAGTTGATCGCGCCCCATCCAGTGCGCCGCGTCGGGCGGATCAAGCCGTGCGCCTAAATCCTGGCTCTGCATTTTGTTCCACGAAGCCAGCCATGGCGACAGCACGGCCAACAACACCATCACGCCCGCTACGGCTAGTCCGATTTTTGTAACACGAGTCATAGAAAAAGTGGTGCGTGATGCGTGATGCATGATCCATCATTCATTGCGGGATTCCGCGTGAGGCGCAACGTTCGGTCACGCATCACGCATCACGATCCTTGTCACTCTATTTTGATACGCGGATCAAGGAAGCGATAGACGAGGTCAGTCGCGGTGTTCACGAGTACGTAGGTCGCCGCGATGACCAGAATGCAGCCCTGTGTCAGTTTGTAATCTCGCTCACTGATGGAATCGACGAGCAGGCTGCCGACGCCGGGCCACGAAAAGACCCGTTCGGTGATGATCGCGCCCGCCAGCAACACGCCGAATTGCAAACCGAGCACCGTGACCACTGGAATCAAGCCGTTTTTCAAAACGTGCTTATAGATGACGCGCCGTTCGGGAAGCCCTTTGGCGCGTGCCGTGCGCACGTAATCTTCGCCGAGTTCTTCGAGCACGCTCGAACGCACGATGCGCGTCAGGACGGCTGAGAGTCCTGCGCCGAGCGTCACCGCCGGTAGGATCAAATGCGCCAGTCCGCCCGCGCCCGAT
Organism: Blastocatellia bacterium; assembly: GCA_039648975.1. GTDB lineage: Bacteria > Acidobacteriota > Blastocatellia > UBA7656 > UBA7656 > DATENM01. Next base: position 1,496 of record JBBWZK010000380.1, on the reverse strand, counting down.
ACCGGCGTCGCGCCAAGCTCGACCGAGAAGATCAACACTAGCAGTGGGCCGAGCGCAAAGCTCGGCAGCGAAATGCCGAGCAAGGCGACGAGGGTTGACAGGCTGTCTAAGGCGGAGCCTTTGTGCGTGGCTGCCGTGACGCCGAGCGGAATCGACACGAGCGTGGCGATGATCATTGCGGCAAGAGCTAACTTGATGGTTGCCGGATAGCGCGCGGCAATGCGCTTGAGCACCGGCTCGTGCGTGACCGGATTGGTGCCCCAGTCGCCGCGCACCAGGCCCTGCAAGTAATCCGTGTATTGCGTGAGCAAAGGCTTATCAAGTCCGAGTTCGGCGCGCGCCGCCTGATACTGTTCTTGCGTGGCATTTTCGCCGACCAGCGTGAGTGCTGGATCGCCCGGCACAATGTGGATGAGCAGGAAGACGAGCGTGACGACGGCCCACAAAACCGGAATGACGACCAGCAGCCGCCGCGCGACGGCAAACGCGAATCCTCGCATAGCGCCCATCATAACAAACCGCTTACGCCCTCGCCATCGCGTGATGATTGGACGAACCATGCAGCAGTTTATTCATGATGGTTGTTCATCCACACACCGCTTGCAAAATGAAAGCGCGATTGCGTAATATCAAACCCGACGACGTTGAAGCTGCTTGGAAAATAAGCCGGCGTAACTCAGTGGTCAGAGTGCCTGATTTGTAATCAGGGAGCCAAGGGTTCGACTCCCTTCGCCGGCTTCATTAACTCATCTCAACTGCCATTTGTTCTTCCTCTGTAGCTTCCCTCACATGGTTAAATTGAACTGCAATCAAGCATGGTCTGTGACTATGCATCATTTTCGGTGGAGATGTTATGCAGATTGGTTCTCGCCGGCTGCCTTGTCAGTCTGTACAATAATGAATAGAATTGAATCCATCGAATCGGTTGCTTTTTCCTCGCTGTCTCGCTGAAAGGTGCGGCGTCAGGCGCTCAAATAGAAAGGCGCGCACGATTCGCAAGCACGCAGGCAAGCTGAATTTGAAACCGGCGCAGGATTTTTGCGCAAGAAATCGGCTTGCGTGAACAGGGGGTCGTCGGCTAAAATGACCGTTTTCGTGTAGAGGCTCTTCGCGCCAGGGGTTATCCCTTTAAGCTTCCCAAGGAACTTGAGCGAAAGCGCGCGTCGGGCGGCTGTGCTGGGGTGGTCGAGTGGTTAATGGCACCGGGCTGTAAACCCGGCGGGCTCAGGCTCTACGTAGGTTCGAATCCTACCCCCAGCACTTTCTTGAAGCGACACGGAGGCGCGGGGACACGGCGACACGGCGAGGTGGGATGAAAGACCTGCGCCGCGTCGGCGCGTCTCCCCTACGCCGCGTCGTCTTAGATTTTGGGCGGGCGTAGCGCAATGGTAGCGCACTAGCCTTCCAAGCTAGGTGTTGCGGGTTCGAGTCCCGTCGCCCGCTCCAGTTGCGATTCGGTTATCGGCGCAGGCCGGCGTAGCTCAGTGGTAGAGCGC
>JBBWZK010000373.1:0-17026 GCA_039648975.1 Blastocatellia bacterium | reverse complement strand
CCCCTCGCCGCGTCGCCCCTTCGCCGCGTCCCTGTGTCATTCTTCATTTTGTGGCGCGGTTGTCGGCCAGCCGGTGGCTGGTGATCGTCAAAACATTAAAGCCAATGTCGCCGTCAATCACGGCGTCTTTAATCATCTGTCCAGGCTCGCCGGCGCGCTCGCGCAATTCGCGCCAAAACGTGAGAGGCACAGCCATGAAGAGTTTGACGATCTCCGGGTCGAAGTGCGTGCCGGCGCAGCGCAGCAACTCTTCAACCGCATCTTCAAACGAACGGGCTTTGTGATAGGGACGGTCTGAGGTGATGGCATCGACGGCATCGGCGACCGCGAAGATGCGCGCATTGATGTGTATCTGCTTGCCGCGCAAGCCATGCGGGTAGCCGCTGCCGTTATATTTTTCGTGATGCTGGCCGACCACCGGCACTGCGCCTTTCAAAAAATCGATGCCGCCGATAATCCGCAAGCCGTGATTGATGTGCTCGCGCATCTCTACCCATTCCTCTGCCGTCAAGGGCCCACGCTTGAGGAGGATCGAATCGCGCACGCCGATCTTGCCGATGTCGTGCAGCAGCGCGCCCTGCTCCAGAGCGATCAACTCGGTCTGCGATAATCCCAGCTTGCTGCCCAACTCCAGGGAAAAAGTGACGACGCGATCTGAATGCCCTTTAGTCTCAACGTCGCGCGCTTCAAGCGCCGTCGCCAGAGCGCGCAGCGTCGCGCGGTAATTCATAAAGAGTTGTTCGAGCGCCTGATTGAGGCTGGCGTTGGCGGCGGTCAACTCGTTTGTCCGCACGTGGACGAGTTCCTGCAAGCGTTGCTCGTAAAGATAATTCGATTTCAACAGCCGGTGATGGCGCAAAGCGCGCTCGACCGCCGCCTCGACATCTGTGAGATCGAACGGCTTGGTGACATAATCGTAAGCGCCGCGCCGCATCGCTTCGATAGCGCTTTGAATATTGAGATTGCCGCTGATCAGGACAACCACCGTCAGCGAGTTCATGCGGTTGATCTCACTGAGCAACTCAAGCCCGCTCATGCCGGGCATCATGATGTCCGACAGCACGAGGTCATAAGTTTCCTCTTTCAGAGGGTCGAGCGCGTCAAGCGCGTTGGTCGCGGTCTTGCAGTCGTAGCGGCTGCAGAGCAGCGTATAAAGCACAGACAACACATTCGGCTCGTCATCGATGATGAGGATGCGAGCCGGTTTGTTTGAGTCGAGATTTAGCGGCACGTCTGTTTGTCTGACCATCACCTGCACCTCAGTCTGAAAAATGTCGCGTCCACTCACACGTGAAGATTACGGCTGTTCCTGCCGGTGAGGAGACGGCGGCGTTTGATGGCATGTTTATCGTTGGGTGCGATCTGATGATTGTTTTTCTTTGGGGGGCGCGGCGATGATATTACAGAACAGCGATGTTGGCAACACTTTTTTCCTACAAACACAGGAAGTTCAGCGCTCAAACGCGCACTCCGCTATGGCGCTGGTTCTTCATTGTAATCGAACTTGCTATAGCTGCTGGAGTCGCCGACGATGAAGATAAACTCCTTGCCGCCGACTCGCACACGCGAGACGCCTTCGGGTTTCATCTTCATGTCGAGGGTGGTTTCTTCGCGTGGTCGCGCGTCCGTATTCGATTGATCGGCGTCGCCGTTCCATTCCCACAAAGTGAAGTTGGTTTTTTCGTGATGCTCCGGCGCGCCCGATATAATCAGAAAAGCCTTCAGGCGGCTGTCGTATTGAATGTCGCGTATGCCCATGCCGCCGAGCGGCAATTGCAGGGCGTTGGGCACGGCCAGTTGCATATTCTCAATGGTGAACGGGCCGTTCGGGTCGCGCATCTTCAACGTGACAATCAGCGCATTGTTATTGACCTGCGGCGAGCGCAAACCGAGCAGCAACCGGCGATGCTCAGGGTCCGGGTCCCAGGCGATGCCTTCGATGTTCAAGCCGCCGTCCTGCGCTTTCACACCAGCCGCGCTCTTCAACTCCGGCACGTTCTCAATGAGAAATTCGCGCAATCCGCTTATCGTTTCGGCCTTCGTCACGGTTTGCGAAGCGGCGTCAAAGGTGAAGCGCACGAGGCCGCCGACCTTTCCGGCTTCAAGCTTGGATTGCGAGCCGATGATGTAGAAGTAAGAGCCGTCGGTGGTGATGCCTTCAGGATCTTCGACGGTCGTGCCAAGTGGAATGACCTTGACGTCGCCTGATTGCTGGCCGGCATCGTTGACCTGCATCCAGAGCACTTCGCCGGGACGGTTGTCGTCAACGATCAGCACGCCCTCGGTGCCGGGCACGGCGACGACGCCTGACGCTTCATACGAGCCGCCCTGAAACGCCGTGCCACTGCCGCCAGATTCGATTTTTGGCGGTTTGATTTTGCCCTTCTTGCTGGTTTCGATCTTCGGCTTATCGCCGGTCATGTTGCGCTGTGTGATATAGAGCGCCAGGCCGACCGACAGGACGACGGCGAAGACTTGCGCGAGGATGCGGCTGAGGCCGCCAATGTAGGCCGCTTTCAAACGCTCATCGCCGCCTTTCTTCTTTTTCTTCTTCTTCTTCTCTTCTTTTTCGTCGTCGCTCTCTTTAGCCTTGGCCGCGGCCTCTGCGCCCGACATTGCCGCGTCGAGCCGTGGCGCGGCGAAGGCCGGCGGCGTCGTATTATCAACCTGCGCGTAAGCCTGTGGCGATGGCACGCTGGCCGCCGCCATCTCTTTTTCTGCCGAGGTGTCCATCTGCGCGGCGCGGCGGCGAATTTCGTCGAGCGTATCGGGCGCCAGCGTCGCTGTGGTATTGGCTACCGTTTCGGCGCGATTGCGGAACGTCAGCACGGTCTGACCCAGTTGAATCGCGTTGCCGTGCCGCAGGGTGTGCGATTGCGTGCCGAGCCGCTCGCCATTGACGAAGGTGCCGTTGCGCGAGCCGAGATCGACGATGCTGTAGCCGCCATCGCGCGCCAGCAACATCGCATGGGTATTGCTGACCGTCGGGTCGTTGAGGACGATGTGATTATGCGACGCCTTGCCGATTTCCATCTCCGGCTGCGAGACGAAGTATTCGACGCGCTCACCCGTAGGCAGCACGGCGATCAGTCGCGGGCCGTAGAGGCGATCAATCTGCTCGAAGATGGCTGACGGGGTTGCCAGGCGAAGCGTGATGTTGCTACCAAGTTCACGCTGTGCTTCTTCGATGCCGGCGACATCGGTCGGATCGGCGACGGCAAGAATCGTCTCGTCGCCTTCTTTGCCGACGGCAATCATTTGATGCTCGCGGGCGAGCCGCGCCGGGAGCTTCACGGCAACCGCTTGATCGACCTGCGCGGATTGCAGATCAATCGTCGGCAATTGAAAAGTGCGGCTCATCAAATCCCGTAGGCCCAATTCGCTCACCAGACGATCTTCGATCAGGGCATTGTAAAGCCTGCGGCCTCGGCCATCGTTGCGTAAACCGGCGATGTCTGCCTGTGACACGAGTCCTGCGGCAGTCAGCGCATTGGCGAGCGCCTCTTCGGTGAGCGGCGGCGGCGCGCCCCTTTGAATCACCAGAGTTCTATCCGGTGCCAGCGTCGCGCTGGTGTCGTTGGCTTCGGCTAATCGAAAGGTCAGCTTGGAAAGCCCGATGCTGATGACATCGCCATGCTGAAGTGGCTGCGGCTGCGTCAGGCGCTTGCCATTAACGAAGGTGCCGTTGCGCGAGCCGAGATCGCTGATGGTGTATTTTTCGTTGCCGGCGCGAATCGCCGCATGCGCGGTCGACACCGCCGGGTCGGCAATCACCAGATCGTTGCGCGGGCCCTTGCCAATCTGCGTTTCGGTCTGCGCGAGTTCGCGATCATAGGCATCGCCGGTCGGCAGCAGGACGCGCAACATGGCTTTTGGCGCGGGCGCCGCCGGCTCGGTTTCAACGGTCGCTTCGGTTGGTTGGCTGCCGAGCACCTGTGTGGTCTGCGGCGGGACGGATGCCGCACTGGCGATTTGCGCGGTGATTTCTTCACCAGCCGGGCGTTTAGATTCCTTCAGCGCCGGGTCTTTGACTTCGATGTTGAGCGCGGCGTAATACTCGCGCAGGTCGTTGCCGCAGCGATAGCAAAACTTCTGGCCGTCGCGTGCGATTGATGACTTGCATTTTGGACATTCAAGCGTCATGGCTGTGGGATGCTTTGCTCAAGAATTTTGGCGTTGTGAATCATTGAAACCGCTGGCATCTGCAATCAAGAGCCGCGAACGCCCTGCTCAAACGCCTGGCTCATGACTGGCGCAGTATAGCGGCTGCATTGGGCAAAAAGCAAGAAACGCCCGGCGTTCAGGGCTTTGCATTGACAGCCCTGGTAGGCAGGTCTACAATCAAGGCATCCGAATTCACGCTTGAAGGAGCATTATACAATGGCCGGACTTGGATTGCCTGAGTTGCTGATCATCCTGGTGATTATTCTCGTACTGTTCGGTTCGCGGCGCATACCCGATCTGGCGAAGGGCCTTGGTGAAGGCATTCGCAACTTCAAATCTGGCATACGCGGCGACGAGCCGCGCGAGGTCGAAGATCGCAAGCATCGCGACGAAGCCGAGCGCCGAACTACCTAAGACAGAAACTGTCTCTCCCCTCAGTGTCTCTCTTATCTGATTCCTATAGCCAGGTGAATATCATTTAACACCACGCGATTGTCCGTCGCCAGGGGTCTCATCGGGCGCGTCTGGAATGGCCCTTGTGGCGCTCACTCGAACTCGTCCGTGAGCGGCTGGCGACCGGCAAAGCCGGCGTCGGTTTCATGCCACCAGTTGATTTCATCTTCATCGGGCTTCCAGCACAGCAAGACGATGCGGCCTTCGTATTCGTAAGGAAAATCCACCAGACCGTTACGAAAATCTTTCATCTGCACGCCGAGCGCCTGAATCTCCTGAATGGCTTCGGTGAACTCAAGCATATATTTGAGGTAGATGGGGCCGGCAGGAGAACCGCCGCCATAGCGCGCGTTCTCGCGGGCAAGATCGATCTCGACGCGCAGGTCGAGCAGATGGTCGCGCGCTTTCGTCATGCGCGCCAGCAAGCGCCGCAGCGTCGGAATCAAGCTGCGCGCCTCGATCAATGTGAATACGCGAATCTCTTCTTCTTCCTCAATCATGCCAATTCTTCCTGCCGTTTATGCTGCATCATCGCCGCGCACGGGGTCAAGGGGAAGGGAAGACGCGGGGACATGGAGACGCGGCGACGCGGAGACAGAAGAATATCGAATTCTATAGCGGCGTTCTCATGTCTCTCTTTTTCCCTGTCGCCGTGTCCCCGCGTCTCCGCGTCCCCGCGTCTCCCCTTCTGATCACCGGGTGCTCGCTGCCGCGTGGCCGATGGGGTAAAGGCCGGGCAGTTCAATCGGCAGTCGGCCTTTGAATTCGATTTCGCCGAGCACGGCTTTCAAGGCCGCTTCTTCTGCTGCCGGGTAGTATTCGTAGGTCAGGATGTAGTTCGGCAACTCCGGCACAAACGACAGCATATAGGGGCTGCCGTAGAGCACGAAGACGAACGGCTTGTCCATCGCTGAAAACGTCTTCAGCAGATTGATCTCGCCTTCGCTCAGGTCAATCGAGCCTTTGTAGGCAGCAATGCGAATGAAGCCGTTGACGATGACGACATCCGAAAAACTCGCCAGCTTTTTAAGCAAATCGAATTCGGCAGGCGAGGTTTTGTCCGACACATAAACGGTTGTCGTGTTGGCGTGGCGTTTCATCAACCCCTGCGAAAAGACGCGGCCCGGCCCCCAGTCATGCCAGCCTTCGTTATTATCCACCAGCGTGATGAATAATACTTTCTGTTCGGGCGCGAGCTTGAGCGGCACCGCTTTCTTGTTGTCGCGCACCAAGGTCACGGCGTTGTCGATGATCTGCTGGGCGATCTGCCGATGCTCGCTTGAGCCGAGCATATGGCCGACCTTGCTCAAGTCAGCGAAGCGATTCTTATCGAGGCCGAGCCGTTGTTTGGCGGCGAGAACTCTTCTGACCGATTCATCAATCCGCGACGGCTTGATGTCGCCGGCTTCGACGGCGTGCTTGACGGCGTTGAATGCCTGTTCGACACTCGGCGGATAGAGCAGGATGTCTGCACCCGCCTGCAAGGCGCGCACGGCGGCTTCGCCTTCGGGATAGTGCGCCACGACGCCGCGCATGTGGAGCGCGTCGGTGAAGATGACGCCCTTGAAGTGCAACTCGTCGCGCAGCACACCGTTGAGTAATTTCGGTGAAAGCGTCGCCGGCAGGTTGTCACCTCCGATGCGCGGCAGGGCGATGTGCGCGCTCATCACGCCGCCGACGCCTTCAGCAATCGCGGCGCGAAACGGCGGCAACTCGATCTGCTCCAGCCGCGCCTTGTCTATATCAATCGTCGGCAGTTCCATATGTGAATCCACGGACGTATCGCCGTGTCCGGGAAAGTGCTTCGCCGTCGCCATCACGCCCGCCGATTGCGCGCCGCGAATATAAGCGCGCGCCATCTTTGAAACCAGTTCCGGGTCGCCGCCAAACGAGCGTATGTTGATGATTGGATTGCGCGCGTTGTTGTTCACGTCAACCACCGGATAGAAGTTGACGTGAAAGCCTATGGCGCGGGCTTCTTCAGCCGTGATGCGCCCGGCTTGAAAGGCCAGATCCGGGTTGCCCGTCGCTCCCATGGCCATGGCGCGCGGCAAGCGCGTCGCCCCGGTGAAGCGATAGCCGACGCCGCCCTCGAAGTCCGCCGTGATCCATAGCGGCACTTTCGCCATCTCTTGCAGTTGGTTGAGCATCAGCGCCACGCCTGCCGGTTCGTGCAGGGTGTTGACGTCGCCCAACAGATGATAGCCGCCGACGTGAAACTCTGTGATGTCGCGGCGCATCTGCTGATAGGCTTCGCTGCTTTCCGTAAGAAACATGCCGACCGTCGCAGGGATGATGAGCTGGCCGATCTTTTCATCCAGCGACAACGATGCCAGGGTCATCTCCGCCCAGGAAAGGTTTGCCGGGACGGATCTTGATTTTGCTTTCTGCCGATTGTCCGCAGGCGGTGCGGCAAAGATATTGGATACGCTGAGAATCAGCAGGACGAGCAGGATAGTTTTAAGGTAACGCACGGATTCCCCTTATGGTCATGAATCATTAAGCCAATGGCGATTGGCGAATAACTCTAGCCAGAGCGGCGGGCGATGGTCAACCGCGAATGAGGAAAGCGCACGGGCTGGTGTATACTTTGTCCGTGACGCAGGCCGTTCGTCGTTGATGCGGCAAACCTTTCAAGGGGAGCGATGATGATGCGAAAGCTCACGCTTATTTTTTCAATCAGCCTTCTCTTACTCACTCTCGCCTGCGCGCGAAACCAGAACGCCAACCGCGCTAACAGCAACGCCACCGCCAATGCCAATCGCTCGGAGAGCGGCGCGGCGCGCAGCGACAGTTGGATTGCGCTAAAGACCAAACTCGCGCTGGTTGCCAACAGCCCGACCAGCGGTTATGAAACCGAAGTGGATGCGAAGGACGGCGTCGTGACGCTTACCGGCAAGGTGGATACGAATGACGTCAAGACTGAAATCGAGCAGTTGGTGCGGAAAGTCGAAGGCGTCCGCAACGTCAACAATCAGCTTCAGGTGGTTCCCGAAGCCCGCCGCAAAGAGGTCAACGCTGCCGATAACAAAATCAAAGACGAGATTCAGAAGCTGATGGACAGCGACACCAGGCTGCAAAACCTGTCGCTTTCCGTAGACAGCAATGCCGGCGTCGTCTCGCTCGATGGTTCGGTAGACACCAAAGAGCAATTGTGGCAGGCGGCGGCGGCGATTCGCAAAGTGCCGGGCGTGAAGTCTGTCGTCACCAGCGGCGTGACCGTCAGAGAAGACGTGCAGGCTTGATCTGGATTATCGCTTTGACTGTTCCACGCGGTGGTAAATTAACCTGAGTACGACAGAAGAAAAGCTGAACAAATCAGCCCTTTCAGGGCTTTCCTTATGCCCGACTTCGATTAAATTAAAATGTAAAGCGGGCTACAAATCAAAAGGCCGCCGCTCTATGCTTTAGAGTTTCGCCGATGCGGTTTGGCTGTAGCGATTCGCCTGTAGACAGGCTTTGACGTCGTCTTGCGCGATGCGGAGACGGCTTGTGTGCGCCCGGCTGCCCTTGGCGCTTTTGCCAGCCTCACCGTGCAGGTTGTCTGGTTCTTGTGAATGGCCTGCTGAAGATTTCGATAACCTTTGCGCTGCGGATCGGCTTCAAAGTGTGCCGGGTCCTTCAGCCCATAGCGCCACTTGAAGCCGTTCTTGCGCATTACGCTGATGATGCGGCGACCGCGCGAGGTCACCTGCTTGCGGCCCCTTGGCCCTGCGGCGACGCCCGATATATCGACGGCGAATCCCGCTTCGTGCAGCGACTGGCCGGGCGGCAGGGCGTAATAGAGGCCCGGATGATTGGCGCGGCAGCGGCGGCTCTGCGAGCAATTGTGCAGCTTCGCTTGTTCCTGCGACGAGCGCCAGGCGCTGGTCACTTCTGGCTTGATACCGGCGCGGTGGAGGTCGCGGATTGCTTTTTGATAGTTCTTCGCAATTTTCGGATCAACGTATCCCTGCGGATGACAGGGAACTTTTTTCGCCATTCTTGCAGCGTTTTGTCCATGCTTCTTACCCCCCTCGCAAGCCGCACAACTTACGCGGCTGGCGCTATTGGATCGTGTGGTGGCTGTCCGTTTGGCTGGGCCCGCATTTCTTTTAGATGATGCGGCAGCGCTTTGGGTGGCAAATCCGAAGCTGAACGAAACGGCGATGATGAAAACCCCGAACCATTGCGCGCTGGTGAGCCGAAAGAGAAACCATGGCCTTTGTTCGATAGTTTGCATTGGAGTTCGATTTCCTGCGAGGGCGGTGGACTAATCCAGAGGGGCTAGTTCTGGGTAAAGCCAATAACGCTGGCGTGCTCGGCAATCCGCTTAAGAGTATAAACGATGAGTCAAGAGCTGTATCTATCAAAATCGAGGCAAGTCACGGCGTTTAGATAATCAATTACCCGTTGCGGGTAAGCATTCGTCTTTTTGAGACGAGACGAACGCGACAATTTTTTTGCCGCGCCTTTCAAAAAAAATCATGGCGCGCGCATGGAGGTCGAAGGATAGCAACGGCTGCAAGGATGATAGCCCTGCAAGCGCGCTTGCGACAGCCCAAGCGTCTGCTTCTTGCCATCGAGCAATTCGCAGCCCGCTTTATGATAAAGCTTATCGGCAGGCGTGACGAAGACCGTCGCCTCGGCGGGCGATACGGTCGTGCCGGAGATGGCCGGGATATTCGGGCCGATGGCCGAAGGCACGAGCGGCGCGACCTTGCCCGCCCGCTCATTGCCGGCGGCAGATGCGGACGCGGCGCTTGCCGAAGTCGATGCGCCGGAGCCCGACCCCCAGACGCCGCGCAAGCCTTGCATGGCGTCACGCTCCATCGCGCGAAAATCACTGCTCATCTTGAACTCATCCAGGGTGCGCACAAAGGCCAGTCCTTCGCGCAACAATTCGCTGTTGAGTAACGTGCCGTCGCGCGTGTAAACGTAAGCCAGCGTCTGACCGCTTTCGTCCTTGTTGTTGCGCACCGTGTTAGCCGAATCGAACTCCAGCCGCACGTCCTGATTGAGCGCTGCCTTTTCGACAAAGCTCAAAGCGTTCTGGCCGAACTTGCTATAAATTTCTTTCGGCGATTTGCCGTCAGGGGTTTCGATGCCGATCATGCGCACAGGGCCGATGCCTTCGACATCCAGTGTGTCGGCGCGCAGCAGGCGAGTCGCTTTGTGGAAATCGGTCGGCGCGGTTGCCACCGGCGGCGACGGTCGGGCTGGCGTCATCGCCGCCGCAGGAGGTGTTGGCATCACCGGCGGCGTCTCTTTGCGGACGATGTTGCGAGCGGCCATGAAACCGATGGCGAAACCGGCGACCAGCGCAACGGCGACGTAAACGGCGACGTGCCGGCGATCCACACCGATCTCCCAGCGCGGCGCATCCACTGCTTCATAAGTCTTTGGTTTTAACGCTAACATTTTTGCTACTCATTCATGACGCGCGGCCTGCAAGTGTTGAGAGCCAGAAGCAACTGGCGCAGGGGCAGACGATGGTTGCCGGCAAAACTCAACCGCAAAATTCTCTCACCGCGTTGATTGGCAAGTCAACCACATTGCGCATCGCCTGCGCCGGCGCTCGGTCGCCTTATGCCGCGTGCGCAACAACCGGCGGCGGCGCGCGGCGGCAGCCGGGGCGCTTGAGAATCCCTGCAAAATTCCCAATAAAACTGAGGGTTTTTCATTGTTTTTAGTTGCATCTTTCGGTTGAGTGTAGTAATCTTCGCGTCGCAGTGAACCCCCTGTTTTAGCTGGCTCGTATGGGGCGGCCAAAGCAGGGGTATCTTTTTGGGCGGCGCGTCGTCGTGGTCTGCACGGCGCAGATGCGACGAGCGACCGCATGAACATCGAACCCCTAGCCTGTGCGCGGGCACAGATATCCATTAAGGAGAAAGAGGCATAGCTTAATTATGGCAACTGGAACTGTAAAGAAGAAGATGTCGAAGACTCAACTGGCGACCGAACTGGGTGAAGCGACCGGCACAAACAAGAAGTCCGCCGCCGCTTTTCTGGAGTCTTTGAATGATATCGCTTATCGCGAGACGAAGAAGAACGGCGAGTTCACGATTCCCGGCATCGGCAAGCTGGTGGTGAAGAAAACCAAAGCTCGCATGGGCCGCAATCCGAAGACTGGCGAAGCCATGAAGATCGCTGCCAAAACCGTCGTGCGTTTTCGCGTGGCGAAGGCGGCCAAAGATTCGGTTCTGCCGCCGAAAAAATGAGCCCACGCTATCGCCCGATAGCACAACCATTGAAAGCCGTTTCGCGGTGGCTTGCGCTGAACCGTTCAGCCGTCCTCATCTCTACAAATTCTCGCAGCCACCGCGAGCGGCTTTCGCCCCATCATCCTTGCCCTGAACAAACGGGAAATGATGAATGCAAAATGCGGAATGATGAATGAAAGAACAACCCGGAATTTCGCTGTTCATCCTTCATCATTCCGCATTCATCGTTTCTCCATCTGATATGCCTTTCAAGCAACCGCGCTCGGTGCAAGTCGTCCTGTTCGCTGAAACGCTAGAGGGCCGCGAGTTCCTCTTGCTGCGCCGCGTGCGCAGCCACGGCGGCTTCTGGCAATCGGTCACCGGCTCGCTCGAAGGCGACGAGACGCACGCGCAGGCCGCCGTGCGCGAAGTCTACGAAGAGACCGGCTACCGCCCGCGCCCGGATGAATTGATCGAGCTTGGGATTGTCAACGTCTTCGAGATCGCACCGCAATGGCGTGTCAAGTACGCGCCCGGCGTGACTACCAATGAAGAGGTTTGCTTTGCCCTGCAAGTCGCGAAGCTCGACGTGGTGATTGACGCCATCGAGCACGACGCGTTTACCTGGGTGGGTTATGACGCGGCAATACAGATGCTTTACTGGGAGAGCAACCGCCGCGCCTTTGCCGCCGTCGCCGACCTGCCGCGTTGATTGATTAGAGAGGTTTGCGATTGGGTGTACGGGAGGTGGGGCAATGTGGAGTGCGGTGACTTGTCACCGCTTTGCGTCAGTCGCCTGGAAAAGCTGCGACCAGTCGCAGCACTCCAAAAGGCTCGCTTCTCCCATGCCGTACACCGATCTGAAAACCGATCTAAGAAGAGAAATAATTCGTTGACATCACGTCCGCGAGGTCAGGAACAAATAAAGCCCGCCTGCGCCGAACAAGAGATTCGGCCCCCACGCCGCCAGCATCGGCGGATGCATCTCGTTGCGGCCCATCTGCTCATACAACGACAGCATTCCCCAATAAACCAGGCCGATGCCGATGCCAATCGCTACCCCGTAAAGCGCGCCGCGTTTGCCGACTGAAAACGAGAAGGGCAGGGCAACGATGACCATCACCAGACAGGCGAGCGGGAAGGCGATCTTGGCTTGCAGGGCGATGCGCAGGTCGAGCACGTCGAAGCCCGATTGCTGCAAATCGGCGATCTTGTGACGCAACTCGGCCACGGTCATCGCATTCGAGCCGCGCAAATCTTTCTTGAAATAGTCGGGCCTTTCGACAAGCTGGACGCGCTGTTCTTTGAAGGCGTTGTAATAAACGGGCCGCTCGCCGTTAAAGCGGCGCTCCCAGCCGTTTTCAAGCACCCACTCGCTGGTTGCCGCGTCCCACTTCGCGCGCCGCGCATAAAACCGCCGCGAGATGCCGAACGGCTCGCGCGTGAGATCAATCACATTCAGCCGCGCGAAGGTGTTGCTGCCGACATCGAAGTAAGCGTAATTGAAAATTCGCGAGTCCGATCCGAACAGCCACTGGTTGGTCGATTGATAAAAGGTCTGCGGGGGTTCCTGGCCCTTGCGTATCAGATAGCGCAGATTGTTCTGGCGGCTATTGGTGAACGGCAGCACATAATCCTGATTGAGGAAGACGAAGGCTGAAAGCAGAATCGACGCCAGCAGCGCCGGCAGCGCCAGCCGGTAAATCGATTGGCCGGATGCGGTGAGCGCCACCACCTGGCTGGTCTTTTGCAGCAATCCGAAGGTCACCATCACGGCGACCAGCGCCGCCATCGGCGTGACGTAGTTGACGATCATCGGCAGTAGAAAGATCAGATAATTGATGACCACTGACCAGTCCGTGTGATTGCGTGTGATGGCGTCGAGCAATTGAAAGAGCGTGATGATCAGGAACAGCGCCGAGACGCCCGCGAGAATGAAAATAAAAAACCGTGTAAGGTCAGAGAGCACCAGCCTGTCGAGTAACTGGATCAAGCTGAAGCGCGGCAGCCGTCGCAAGCCATTAGAGGTGACTGGCCGCTTGCGCGCCGGCTGATCGCCAATGGCTGGCGACGCAGGGCTGTCGGCTTCGTAGCCGTTTTGATTGACGCGCGCCGGCAGCAGATAACGCAGGCTGCGCAGCAAGGCCACGGGGTCAGCGCCGGGCCGTCTTTGCAGCACCAGCACGGTCAGGCCGAGCCCGCCCATGACGAGATTTGCTTGCCAGATGCCGAGCCAGACCGGCAGCTTGCCGACGGCGGCGGCGTGCTGGCCCGACAACGCCAGCAGGTAATAGCCGATAGTGAAAGCGAGACCGAGAATGAGACCGAACGAGCGGCCCGTGCGCACATTGCTGATGCCGAAGGCAACGCCGAGCAGCGCAAAGATCAGGCAGGCGGTCGGCAATGCCAGCCGCTTATGAATCTCTGCGCGCCATTCGCGTTCATCCGCCGGCGCAGGCGTAAAGTTGATGAGCTGGCTCCAGCCCATCTCTTCCACGGCGTTGGCTTGTTGATCGAGCGCCGTATCGTCCTTGCTATCGTTCGGCGCTTCGATGCCGAGAGTCATCTGCGCGAACCCATTGGTCGTGTAGGTCTCCTGGGTGTTTTTCTTTTTTTTATCGCGCGCCTCACCGTCGGTCGCGGCGCTTTGCGCCGCACTGCTAGAGGCAGGGCGCGCTTCTTTCATCTGGCCATTGTTTTTATTTTCCGGGTCAGTCTCTGCGGCGGCGGCCTTCGTCGTCAGATGTTGCATGCCTTTCTCAAGATAAAGCTCAGGCATCTCGGAGCGTTCGCCCTGCCGCAGCCCCCCGGAACTGGCGGTGACGATCATCATCTCGGATGGATCCTGGCCGAGCGAGACCAGAAAGACGTTGTGCCACTGATTGCGCGCCCGGTCGATGTCTTCGATATAGAGCACCTTTTGTGGAATGCTTTCTTCAAAGACGCGCGGCTTGATTTCGGTGTTCAGCCCTTGAAAAACGAGGCTCTGATTCGACTTCAGATCGGTAAGCTGCCTTACTGAACGCGGCATCCACGAGAAGGTCAGGTAAAGCATGATGGCCATGACGATGAGCGCCACGAGCATCACAGGCCGCAGTATACGTGTGCGCGGCAGGCCGCTGGCGACGAGCGCGACGATTTCGCTGTCGCCAGACATACGGCCCATGCCGACGAGCACGCCCATCAGCAGTGAGATCGGCAAAGTGAAAACGAGAATGCCGGGAACCAGCGCCGCCAGTAGGCGCGCGAGTGCCTGCATCGGCAAGCCATTGCGCGACGCGACGACCAGCAACTCCGAGAATCGACTCGCTTCATGGAAGAAGATGATCGCCGTGAGCAACAGCAAACTGAGTAGCAAGTAGGGAACGATTTCGCGTATCAGGTAGCGATCAATCAGGCGCAACATCACCAGCGAGTCTAGCACGCGCTTCATGAACGCAGCAAGAAGCGCCGCGTTCCTCGTAGCACTTAACGATTGGTGGAACACCACGCTTCGACTCAAGCTAGTCCCGTAGGGACGCAATGTTTATAGATGCAAGCGTCAAAAAGCATCCCAGCCCCGTAGGGGCGAAATGTCGACATTGCGCTCCTAACGGAGCTTAGAGAGGTTTTCAATTGAATGTAGCGCAAGCTAACCGCTTGCGCAGTATCGGGCGCAAGCTAACCGCTTGCGCTACATGGCAAACGCATTTGAAAATCGCTCTAGGGTTCTTTTGCCATACGATTCCATAAACATTTCGCCCCGACGGGGCTGAGGACATTAGCAAAGGTTACGCGCTTCGAGCGTTCCTTGCTGAAAATGCTTTTGTGGCAGAGTGAACGATGAAGAATACTTTAACTTGGATTGCAATCGAGTGTATGACAGGCGGTGAAATTTGGAGTGCGGCGACTGGTCGCCGTTGTTAGCCATTGTCAGGGCGCAAAGCGGACATATATCTTTCGCCGCCGGTGACGACCTCATTTTGGCTATTGACACTGAGGGACGCCGTAGCTAAAACTATTGCGCCACACAGCCTTATATTGAGGCGACACGCTGTTCCGGTTGCTGGCGAAAATAAAAGACATTACACATCTGACGCCAGCAGGGATTGGACTTACAGAACCGGCTTGCGGCCCGCGCCACTTTCGACTTCCCCGTGACCGTTGACAAAAAGGGACGGGGTAGCTAAAACTACCGGCGTCACCTCTTCGTCATCGGGATTACACGCGACTATTCCCCACGCGTGAACGGGTCATCAAGCAGCACTATTAGCGCCACAGGTAACGAGTCAGCGCCATGAGCATGAGCGAGCCGAACAACAGCGCGCCACCATCGCCGGATGATTCAGGCGTCGCCGGCAAGGTGTTGTCCCTCGCATCGCTTTTAGGCTCTCGATGCACACTATTGGTGCAGGCTCCCCTTGTTTCGCCCGGATCGCAGAAGCAACCGGAACAACCACACGTGCATGCCACGCCGCCCGGCACAGTATGTCCTGCGAACACGCCACCTGAGAGACAAAGAATCATCACCGACATTGCAAGACACCTCTTTACATTCCTCAACATTTCGAACTCCTTTCAGGATGAATTATTGGCCAAGCGTATGATCGCGATGGCCGAGGTTGCCTATTCCCAAAAACGCAACGAAGAGCTTCAGTCATTAGGCCAGCTATTAGAATTGACCAAGCGGTATAAATTCATTGGGGTGTATTATCGTGGACTCGCTGCGCTCGAATCAGGCAGCGGTGACTTAAACAATGCGCAACGATTGCTTGAGCGAGCATCGGAGTTTGCTCCATCTCAGTACAGAGCTAGAGCGACTCTATCCCTCGGCGCTATAGAATGGTATAGAGGCAACATACATGCACAGCTTCAGCACTGCCTCCGTGCGCTGCGGGTCGAGCAAGCTGATTATTACACTCGAATTGAAGCCAGCCGCGCCGTCGCACTGATTCACTCTCTTGAAGGTAACCACCAGCGTGCCGTTGAGCAATTAGAATCTCTTCACCCGATTGCCCGACACTTCGCGCGCGGAAACCCGCGCCTCTACTTCGACCTTCTCAACAGCCTGGCAGTCGAATATGCGGAGTGTGGGAGGATCGAAGAAGCGGAAGCGGCAATCCGACCGGTCATCAATTCGCCTCTTGCGCGGTCAATTGCAGAATACAGGCAAACTGCCGCAGAGATTGCTGAACAGCAATCATCAAGAGCCATCATCGTTGTTGCCATCCCACCAGACGCGCCGGACGAATTAGAGGAACGTCCGCGCACGCTGATTCACAGCGAACCGCCTGCACCAGTACGGCTGCCGCTCGCGCCGCCGTCGCCCATCCCTATGCGCCTGTTGACCTGCGCGCCGATTCACGGCCCGCCCTTTCACCTCTGAATAGATGCTCTCACTTCAGATAAATATCTGCGAGTGAGCCGCCAATAGAGTTGACGGCTCACTTTGCCCAGCGCACGCGCGGGCGTGTCAGGCTTGGTGTGTCCGATTACACCCGCGTTGCGGAAAGGACGGCTACATGACTACATCAGATGACGATTCAACGCAAGGGCGCAGCATCTTCAGCGACGAAGAAAGAAACGTCGTGATGCGCTGCATCCTCGAAGAGGCGAACCTGTCCGAGCGCCGCGAAGCCTTCGTCGAAATGCTCATCGACTTGCGCCAGCACTTCGGCGACGACGGCGAAGGCTGGCAGCAGGTCGATGTCGAACTGCATCGCTTGATCGAATGGTTGTTCAAAGGCTCGGAGACATACGAACTGGCGCTGGAAATTTACGAACGGCGCTTTCATGTGCGAGGCGGCTTCGAGCCGGCGACGCTGTTGCGGATGCTGATCGCCGAGCGGTTGAGCCCGACCCCGCGCGCCGATCAGGTCGCGCCGTTGACGCTTGTGGCAGAGTCGGATTCGCCAGTTCTCCGCGAAGCGGCCTGGAAGCGGCTGGAGGTCGCCAGCGCCGCCATTATGGGGACAGACGCGCAGCGGATCGATTGTATGCACGGCTGTCTCAAGGCAGACGAGGCGAGGCTGGCGCGCGTTTTCAGTGTACTCGCAGAAACGTAAGCTAAAGGACAAAAAAGTGAATACGCTGGCGGGGCTACAGCAGGGGTGGCCCCGCTTTCTATAAATTTTAATGAGACGGGTTTAGAGCGGATTGCAAAGGCGTGTCCGGGCGGCAGCTTATGGAGTGCGGCGACGGGTCGCCGCTATGGTAGTCCTTCCCGATGGCGCGTCATAGCCAGAGAC
>JBBWZK010000367.1:0-11493 GCA_039648975.1 Blastocatellia bacterium | reverse complement strand
ATTCTATGCTGCTCGGCGCAACAGCCAACCAATATGTGACGAAACGGCCTGACTACGTGATGAAACGAACAAAAGTGTGATGAACCGGCCCCAGACGCGATGCGACGACCAAGAGAGTGGGGAGTGGAGGAGTGGGAGTGAAGGAGTAAGGGAGTCAGGGAGTGTGCATATGGTTCCGCCTTTCCCCTACTCCCTCACGCTCTTCACCGCGTCGCTCATCAATCGCGCCCAACGCCGAGCGCATCGGCGACGCGATTGATGTAGTTGAACCACGAAGCAATCAGGGTGATCTGCAAAATGCCTCGGTCGTCAAAGCCGACTTCGCGCAGGCCAGCGTGATCTGCGGGCGTGATGCGCGTCGCGTCCTTCGTCAGTTGCACGACGTAATCGAGCATGCGGCGATCCGGCTCCGAAAGCGGCGCGCTCCGGTAGTCTTCCTTGAGCGACTGCACCATCGCTTCATCCAGCGTGACTCGACGCAGAAACTCTGCGTGCGACTCGATTCAGTAATGGCAGCGGTTGGTCACCGAAACCATCGTCGCGATCATCTCGTGCTGCGCGCGACTGAGCGGCAACTCCGGCGACATCAATGCGCCGAAGGTCGAGAAGGCATGATAGAGCGCATCGGGAATCAGCGTGTGCGAGGCGACGATGCCTGCTGCGCCGTCTTCCGTAGGATGCACGGGCGTCGCGTACTCTACGGGGTAGAGCATCTGTTCCAATTCGATGGCGCGGCGCAACCGCTCATCGGCCTCGCTCATCGGCACCGTTTTAATCCACGTCATTGGCTGGTTTCCTTTTTCTGAAGAGTAACTGATAAACCGGCAAGCCTGCGGCGACGACAGCGACGCCGAGAGCCGCTCGCAGCGGATTGCCGAGCGCCAGCAGCACAAGCAGCCCGCTCAAAAGAATCAAGAAAACGATAGGCACGACAGGGTAGCCGGGCATCGTGTACGCCGAACGGCCCGCGCGTCGCCGCAACACGAAGACCGCGAGCGTCGTCAGCCCAATAAAGGCGACGGTAATGAAGATGAAATAAGCGATGATCTCATTGAACGTGCCGAGCGCGGCCAGCAATGACGCCATCAACGCCTGCAAAGCGATGGCGCGCGCCGGCGTCCCAAAGCGTGGGTGGATCGCGGCAGCGGCAGGCACAAACAGATGATCGCGCGCCATCGCATAATAAACGCGCGGCGCGGACAGAATGACTGCCGCGAGACTGCCGAGCACGGAAATCATGACGATTGCTGAAAAGACTTGCCCGCCGGCTCGCCCGAACAGCACTTCGCCGGCCTGCGCGGCAAACGTCTCGCCGGAAGTGACGCGCTCGACCGGCACAAGGTAAAGAAAGACCATGCTGGTCAGCAGATAGACGACTGTAACCGCCATCACACCCAGCGCCAGGGCGCGCGGCAGCGTCTTGGCAGGCTCGCGCACCTCGCCGGCCAGCTTGCTCAAGTCCCACCAGCCGCCGAAGGAAAAGAACGCCGCGCCCATGCCGCCCGCCAATGCGCCGGCCAGCGGCGCTGAAGCCGCGCGTTGCGCCACCAGCGGCAGCAGGTTGCCCCAGTCGCCGAGTCTGCCGAGGATCGCCCAGAGGATGATCAACGCCAGCAAGCCGAGCTTCAAGACCGTCAGCCAGCGCATCAACGCCGCGCCGAGCTTGAGGCCGAAAATGTTCGCCGCGGCAAGCGCCCAGATCGCCGCAAGCGCCACCGCCTTGGTGCCGAGCGGCGAGAGATGAATGATGTATCCGGCATAGCTCGCCAGGCCGATGGCCAGCGCCGCCGTCAGGCCCGGATCCATGACGAGAAACGATTTCCAGCCGTAGAGAAACGCCAGGCGCGGCCCATAAGCTTCGCGCAGATAAACGTAGCCGCCGCCGGCCTCCGGGTAACGCGCCGCCAGCTCGCCATAACAGAGCGCGCCGCACAGCGACATGACGCCGACGACCAGCCACACGACGGCTATCCATAACGGTGAACCGATGGTCTTTGACATCTGCGCCGGCGTCAGAAAAATGCCGACGGCGATGACTTCGCCGACGACCAGCGCGGTTGCCGACCACAGGCCGAGTTGCCGTTTGAGATGTGGGGCTGAAGGAGTTGCAGTTGACACTTTGGCTAAGAATAGATCAGGCAGGACGCACCGGACGCTCGCTTCATTTGCTCTACAGAGGCCCGTGAATCCTGCCCGATAGGTTTGGTGGTGCGTGAGGCGTGGTGCGTGACAAGAGTATACGCGTTATCGCCACAACTTTGCCGTCGCCGTGAAAATGTCATGGTTCGCTTCTTACATCTTGTCACGCACCACGCCTCAGGCACCACGCTTTAAAACTCTTTCGCACGGCAAGCTGAACGGCGCGCGGGCCGCCCGATCCGAAGACGCCGCCTGCCGTCGTCACCGGCTGCCCGAAGCTCGAGGACTTTAGAAAGCCCGGACTGCCGGGGTCATTGCTGTCGCGCACCAAGACGTTGGCGAAGCCTGAATAATTGACCGTCGAGACGCCAAGCACGTTGGTGACATTGAATACATTGAACATTTCAATGATCGGCTCAAGCTGCACGCGCTCGCCGAAGTGAAAACGCTTCGAGAGGCGCAGGTCGAGCGAATTGAAACGGTCGTTGAAGCGCGCCTCATTGCTCACCAGCGGCAAAGGCTGGCCGGCCACGCCGCCGCCGGCGTTGACCTGTTGGATGAAGGCATTCAATTCCGCGCCGCTGTGAAACAGACGGCCTCCGGCATTGCGCTGCAAAGTCGGAATGCGCGAATTGCCGTCGGGCAACAGGATGTCCATCGGCACGCCTGAAGCGATGGTCCAGATGGGCGCAAGCAGAAAGCCTGCGGGCAACTCGAAGACGCCGGAAAACGTGAAGCGGTGCCGCTGATCGTTCGGCGTCGGGCCATATTCGAGTTGCAGGTTATTCGGATCAAGCGGCCCATTGGCAAACGGAATCTGATCGTCGTTGGCGTAGTTGAAAGCTTTTGCCAGCGTGTACGCGGCGCGCAGTTGATAACGATTGGCGAAGCGTTTCTCCAGGCTGACGAGCAGGCCATCGTATTTGGTCTTGACGCTCGATTCGAGATTGACGACCGAATCCGGCCCACCGACTACAGGGTTGAAGACCGTGCCGATGGTGCGCCCGATGATGAAGTGTGTGCCGAAGTCATGCAGATAATCGACGCGCAGAGCAAAGTCGCGTGCGAACTCTGTCTGTATGCCGATGTTGGTCTGCTGCACCATAGGGTTCTGCATGCGGTTGTCGATGATGTTGATGCCGCCCGCCCCCGCGCCCGGCAGGATGAAGCCTGTGAAGGGATTGCTGATGGTCGGCGCGAACGGCGGAAACTGACCCGTCGCCGGATCGAGAAAGAAGAGATTGACGGCGCGCACTTCAATCGGCAACGCCCGCCCGTCGAGGCCGCGTTCGAGCGATTGAATCTCTAGCGTGATGCGGTCGTAGTAGATGCCGTAGCCGCCGTGAACGCTCAGGCGGTCATGCGGCGACCAGTTGAAACCTATACGCGGGCCGAAGTTATTCTTGTCACGATGGCGACTGCCGGCGAGAAATGGCAGAATCAGCGGATTCAATTCATCTGTGCGGCTGACGTTCTTGACATCGGTGTCGAGTTCGTAACGCAGGCCGAGGTTGAGCGTCAGGCGCGGCGACACCTTCCAGTCATCCTGAGCGAAGAACGCCAAATAGTGATTATCGGCATCGGGAATGATTAAAGGAGTGTCGGGCTTGCCGCTGCGCAGGGTCACGGCAAACAACAGGTCGTTATCATCCACGCGCCCGTCGCCGTTGTGATCGAAGGTTGGGAAATCCTCAACCAGTTCGATGCGGCCTGATTGAAAGACGCCGAGGTTGAAGTCCGAATCGATGCGCTGCACCTGGCCGCCGAATTTCAGCGTGTGCAAGCCTTTGACCCACGTGAACGTATCGCCGAATTGCAGGCGGTTCATGCGGGTCTGCTGCGGCACGCGGAACGACGCGCCATCTTGCAAACTGGGAAACGTCAATTGCGGCCCAGGCGTCACCGGCACCGTGCGGTTGATGAAACTGGTAACGCTGAAGCGGAACTCATTCACCATAGTCGGCGAAAGCAAGTGTGTGTAACTGGTCGAAATCGTCTGATAGTGATTCTTCGAAGCCTGCCGTTCTGACGCCGAACCAATAGAACGAATCAGCGAGCTCGCCGTCGTCGCGTCGACTCGCTCAATGGAATAGCGGAAGCTCAAATTCGCAGTGTTTGAAATATTCCAATCGCCGCGCCCGGTGGCCAGCAGGTCGTTGAGCGGCGCGGGCGCAAAGCTGCGCGTGATGGTGCGCGTCGCGGTGTCGCGCTGGCCGACGAGAACCGCACCGTCCTGATTGCGATACTCGAACGCGCCGAACCAGAAAAGATGATCTTTCTTGATGGGCCCGCCCATCGCAAAGGCATATTGCTCGCGGTCAAACGGCGGCGTCGGGTTGGCGCGATCAAAGGTCGCCGGCAAGCCTTGCAGCTTGCGGTCGCGGAAGAAGAACGAGCCGGAGCCGTGATACTCGTTGCTGCCTGTCTTGGTGACGATGTTGATGATCGACGAACCGGAGCGGCCCTGCTCGGCGGAGTAACGGTTGGTGGCGATCTGGAATTCTTGCACGGCTTCCTGCGTGATGTTGATGAGCGAGCCGCCGACGACATCGTCGTTATTGTCCGCGCCGTCAATCGTCACGCTGCCGCCGCGCCCGATCTGCCCGGCTGAGGAGATCAACACGGTTTCGGTTTTCGTCGGGTCGAAGTTCGGCGCAGGCGCATTGCCCGGCACGAGCAATGCCAATTCGAGAAAGTTGCGCCCGTTGAGCGGCAGATTCTCGACAGCGCGGCGATTGATGACGCTATCGACGATAGACGTTGTCTTATTAATCAAGTCAGCCTCTGACCGGCTGATGGCATCAACGTTGGAAATACCGACATCAAGTGTCACATCGAGTGAGACGGTCTGACCGACTTGTAGTGCAGCCGAATATTCTTTCTCACGAAAATTCGTCGCCGTGATTCTCACTTCGTAATCGCCCGGCGGCAGATTCGTCAGCACGAAGAAGCCGGCATCGTTCGTCTCCGTTTCGCGCTCAACGCCTGTGGCCTTCTGTTTCGCTGTGACTCTCGCCGTCACAAGGGTTCCACCGTTGGCATCAACCACGCGCCCGTTGAGCGTCGCCGTCGCCTGTTGGGCCAGCACCGCAAGTGGCGACACACTACTGAGCAACACAGCCAAAAGAATTCCTGCAATTTTTTTCAAGCTTCTCGTCCCCCAGCCTAAAGATAGTTTGCATCTGCATGTCGCTTTCCAGGGCACACGACAACCGGGCTGCGAATAAACGGCTTCACAGCAATTCGCTACATGGCGCTGATCAAGGGATGCCCGCTTATCAGGTTGAGCTACTGGGACAATCTGTATTCGAACACGAATCGGCCAAACTGTATTGTGCCTTTGCCGCTACCGTAGGCGGCGGGGCTGATGTAAAACTGGCGGACGCCGGTGCGCCGTGTGTCGAGTTTTGCACGCACCGTGCCGAGCAATCGTTCGTTCGCCGCTTCGTGAAACTTCACTTCCATCGCCTCATCGACGCGCTTATAACCGAAGACGTATTCGCCCGGCTGTAGCGTCATCTCGCCAATACGCAATGGTACCTGTGTGATAAAGAAGTGAGAATACTTGCCTTCGGCTTCGTATCCGGCGGTGATCATGACGACGCCCGCCACAAAGCGATGCCCGTCGGTGATGCCCGAAGCCGTGCGGAATTCGGTTTCAATGCGCTCTTTGCCAACCGGCGCGCGCGCCGGAATGATTTGCCGCAATTCCATTGGCGTGGCCTGCCGCCAAAGGGGACCTCCGGCCAGAGCTGGTGTACAGCACAACAGAACCCATGCCAGAGCAATGCGTTTCATAAGAGTTTAGCGACTTGCGATCAAAAACAGTCTCGCTACACAGAACGCAGAGGATGCCAAAGCTTGCGCTATGCGTCGGTGACGCATCCCGAGGCATCCGCTGCGGCACTGGCACACCCGAAATCAATCCATAGCGGCTTGAAAGCAGACAGCAAAAGCGGTTCCATCTTGTTTTAATTATAAGAAAAGGTGCAAGAGCCGTGCCCTTACACCTTTTTGAAATCCGCTCTAGAACTTTGAGGTTACCGTTAAGTACGTGCAGAGAATAACCGCAATCCGCTCCCCTGTCATTAAACCAGAGTACCAGGTTTGCCTATATCTTTAGTTATAGATGCTGGGAGCGCGGGCGTCTCGCCCGCAACCTCATCCTGCGTAATTGTGTATCGGGAGCCTGGTTTTCAGTGGTTTTTCTCCCGAGTCCGGCGGGCGAGACGCCCGCGCTCCCAGGCTGTCAATCGAGATGAATGATGCCGCGCTGCAGGGCGAAGGTGGCGGCGTGTGTGCGGTCGCTGACGCCGAGCTTGCTGAGGATGTTGTTGACGTGAATCTTGACGGTGCCTTCAGAGATCGACAAGTCGGCGGCGATGATTTTATTGCTCTTGCCCTGAGCGATGTGTTTCAAGACTTCAAGCTCGCGCGCCGTCAACTCGGTGCGGTTCATGCGTTCAGCCAGGCGGTTGGCGACTTCGGCAGGGATGCGGCGCTGGCCTGCATAGACGGCGCGTATGGTGTCAACCAGTTCGTCGCGCAGCATGTCCTTGAGCAGATAAGCGCGCGCGCCGGCTTGCAGTGCACGATAGATGTCTTCGTCGCCATCATAAGTCGTCAGCACGATGAAGCGGGCGTCCGCGTAGTCTTTGCGAATGGCGATGATGGCCTCGATGCCGTTCATATCCGGCATGCGCACATCCATCAAGACGACATCGGGCCGGTGCTGGCGATACATCTCGACGGCCTGCTTTCCCGATGTCGCTTCGGCAATCACCATCATATCCGGCTGTGTGTTGACGACCGCCGCCAATCCCATGCGGACGACGAAATGGTCGTCGGCGATCATGATGCGAAGAGGCTTGTCTTTGCTCATAGGTGATACCGCTAGCCGAGCATTGTACCCAGCGCCGCCCAGCTTTGAAAGGCCAACTCAATTCCGTACCGCTTGCCTGATCGCGGCGATTGCGATATTAAAGAAGCGCGCTGCCGATTGTATTCACTGGATTGAAATCATGAAAATGCCGCTTTCGTCTCGCTTCGCACTGGGCGCGCTCGCCGCGTTATTATTCGCCATTCAAGTGAACGCGCAATCAACCAATCAAGCCATCAAGCTCTGGCCCGACGCCGCGCCGGGGGCGCTCGGCAACGACTCCGCTGACGTGCCGACGATCACGCCTTACCTGCCGCCGCGCGACAAAGCAAACGGCGCGGCGGTGGTGGTCTGTCCGGGCGGCGGTTATCAAATGCTCGCCGATCACGAAGGCAAGCCCGTCGCCGAATGGCTCAACTCGATAGGCGTTGCCGCCTTCGTGCTGAAGTATCGCATTGCGCCGCGCTACCATCACCCGTCGCCGATGCTCGATGCACAACGCGCTATGCGCATGGTGCGCGCGCGCGCCGCTGAATGGGGGATTGATCCGCGCCGCATCGGCATACTCGGATTCTCGGCGGGCGGTCATCTCGCTGCGACTGCGGCGACGCATTTCGATGCCGGCAAGGCGACGGCAGCCGACCCCATCGAGCGCGTCAGTTCGCGGCCCGATCTGGTGATTCTCATCTATCCGGTCATCACCATGCGTGAGCAGACGCATGCAGGATCGAAGAAAAATCTGCTCGGCGATCATCCTGATCCGCCGCTTGTCGCCTTGATGTCGAACGATGAGCAGGTGACGAAAGAGACGCCGCCGGCTTTTTTGATTCACACGGTCAACGATGCGGCGGTGCCGGTCGAAAACAGCTTGCTGTTTGCCGCAGCCTTGCGCAAGGCCGGTGTGCCTTACGAGATGCACCTATACGAGCGCGGCCCGCACGGCTTCGGGCTTGGCACGAGTGATCCAATCCTATCAAGCTGGACTGAGCGTTGTGCCGATTGGCTGCGCTTGCATGGCTTTGCGGCACCGCGTCCATCGAATCCTGCCAGCAAGTGAGCAAGAGTTTTGCTGGCCATCAGGTTAAACGAGGTATGTAACCGGCAGCGGCGATGGCTGCAAAATGGCCGTTGAATAAATCGTTTGAGTTTCATACCCCTATTAACTTCCCACGCCGTTTGAATCGCGTCTATAATCGCAAACGCTTTACAGAACAGATTGGTCAACACATCCAGATCTTCAAAGGAAAGTTAGACACATGAAAAGAATCTTCTTCTTCTTCACACTGCTCGCGGTGTGTTCGCAGGCGCTCGGCGTCGAACACGCGCGCTCGTTGCCCGCCAGCAGCGCGGTTGTAATGCCCACTACCGACGAACAAGAGCCGGTCAACGCCGAAACGCTCGATAGTCAGACCTTCTTCGATAGCAACGTAACGGTGCGCTACACCATGCCCGATTCGTCCGCCAAGGTCGAAGCCTTGCTCAAGCAGATGACGCTCGAAGAAAAAGTCGGACAGATGACGCAGCTTGAAATCGGCCAGATTACCGAAGGCAACGAAAATAACATCCGTATCAATCCGGCGAAGCTTGAAAAGGCCATCGCCCGCTATGGCGTCGGTTCAATACTCAACGTCAAAGACGGTGCCCTGTCGATTGATAAATGGCACGAGATCATCACGGCCATTCAACAGGCGGCGCAGAAGACGCGCTTGAAGATACCTGTGATCTACGGCATAGACACGATACCCGGCGCGAACTACGTGCAGGGCGCGACACTCTTTCCGCAGGAGATCGGCATGGCGGCGACCTGGAATCCCGAATTGATGAAGCGCGCTGCCGAACTGGCGGCGATGGAGACGCGCGCCGCCGCCATCCCCTGGAACTTTTCGCCCGTGCTCGATGTCGGACGTTCGCCGCTGTGGCCGCGCCTGTACGAAACCTTTGGCGAAGACCCTTACCTGGCAAAGGTCTTGGGCGTGGCGAGCATTCGCGGCTACGAAGGCACGAACATCGCGGCTAAAGACAGAGTCGCTGCCTGTATGAAGCATTACATAGGCTATAGCTTGCCGCAGAGCGGGCGTGATCGCACGCCTTCGTGGATTCCTGAGATTTATCTGCGCGAATATTTCTTGCCGACCTTTCAAGCGGCGGTAGCCGCCGGCGCGCACACCATTATGATCAACTCCGGCGAGATCAACGGCACGCCTGTGCATACAAGCCATTACCTGCTCACAGAGGTCTTGCGCAACGAGCTTGGCTTTCGCGGGCTGGTCGTCAGCGACTGGCAGGATATACAGAAACTCGTCTCGCAGCACGGCATTGCGGCGACCGAAAAGGACGCCACGCGCATGGCGGTCAACGCCGGCATAGACATGAGCATGGTGCCGAGCGATTACGGCTTCAGCGATAACCTGCTGGCGCTGGCCAGGGAAGGCGCGGTGCCTATGGCGCGCATTGATGAAGCGGTGCGCCGCGTCCTGCAACTGAAATATGATCTCGGCTTGTTCGATTCGCCGATGCCGGATGCGTCGTTGAAAGCCAATCTCGGCACGCCTGCCGCAAGGGCCGTCGCTTTGCAGGCGGCGCGCGAATCGCTCGTCTTGCTCAAGAATGACAGCAACCTGCTGCCGCTCACGAAGGGCCGCAAAGTGCTGGTCACGGGGCCTGCGGCTGACAGCCTGATGTCGCTCAATAACGGCTGGTCGTATGTCTGGCAGGGTGATCGCGCCAACCTCTACCCGAAAGACCGCCCGACCATCCTCGGCGCGATTCGCGCCAAAGTCGGCGAGGGTAATGTCGCTTACGTTCCCGGCGCGGCGCTCGAAAAAGAGATCAATATCACTGAAGCCGCCGCAGCGGCGCGCGAGGCTGACCTTGTCGTCATCTGCCTGGGCGAAGGCGCTTATGCCGAAACGCCGGGCAATATCGATGACCTGACGCTGCCGGAAGCGCAGTTGAAACTCGCCGAAGCGATGCTC
The DNA here is from genome assembly GCA_039648975.1 of Blastocatellia bacterium. Classification (GTDB taxonomy): domain Bacteria; phylum Acidobacteriota; class Blastocatellia; order UBA7656; family UBA7656; genus DATENM01. The sequence goes on along the minus strand of JBBWZK010000367.1, from coordinate 1,500 downwards.
GCTACGGGCAAGCCCGTGGTGCTGGTGCTCGCCGAAGGCCGCCCGCGCCTCATCAGCCGCATCGCCGAGCGCACGGGCGCGATTCTGCTGGCGCCCAATCCGGGCAACGAAGGCGGCCAGGCGGTGGCCGATGTGCTGTTTGGCGATTTCAACCCGTGCGGTAAGTTGCCTTACACTTATCCGCGCCATCCGAACGCCCTGCTGACTTACGATCATAAAGCCTGGGAGTCAGGCGACACAGGCTTCGGCTATACGGCATATAAACCGCAATTCACCTTTGGCTCAGGCCTGAGCTACACGACATTCGCGTACAGCGACCTGAAGCTCGACCAGCACACCGTCGCGCGCGGCGGCGAGTTGAGCGTGTCGTTGACGGTCAAAAACACCGGCCAGCGCGCCGGCAAAGAGGTCGTGCAAATTTACCTGCGTGACGTTGTCGCTTCAGTGACGCCGCCGGGCAAGCGACTCAAGCGATTTGCCAAAGTCTATCTTGAGCCGGGCCAGAGCCGCACCTTGACCTTCAAGCTCGGAATGAGCGACCTGTCATTCATCGGTGCGGACAACAAGCCTGTAGTTGAAGCAGGCGATTTTGAAGTGATGGCCGCCGGGTTGAAAGACGAGTTCACTTTGACTGTGAAGTGAGCATGGCGTATCTTAACGGCAAACCACGTTCTTAGTTCAGGCAAACATGAAAGGAGGAAGCATTATGAAACGCTGGCTTGTCGCTATCGCAGTCATTCTGATTACGGTTCAATCACTGGCCCAGGATAAGGATAAGGATAAGGATAAGGACAAGGCTAAGGATCAAGGCGGGCGCTTTTTGTACGCCGATTTCGAGCAACTCCAGGATGGCCGCCCGGTGAGCACGCGAGGCGGCATGGTTTCGTTGAACGGATTTGAGGCCGTCCAATCGGTGTCCTACACCAATTCCGATAAGCCCTGGCCGCATTTACCGATGATCGTGCCGGCGGGCAAGAACAATACACAATGCGTTGCTTTCAACTTCAGCATCCCGGCAGGTAACGCCTGGGCTGGCGTCACCCTGGAGATTCACGGCATGCCGGAAAAGGACGGCAAGCAGGTGGCCGAAGACATGAGCGGCTACAACTATATTGTCGTACAAGTCATCGCTCAAGGCACGGAGACTTTGAGGGCCGAAGTGAACAGTAAGGACAATGGCGTGAAAGTCAAGGATGGGGAGGGTTACGGGGCCAATTTCCCACTCAAGCCGGGCTTCAACACCTATCGCCTGCCGCTCAAACAATTCACCCAGCCGAAGTGGGACACGGTCATCAGGGTGGATCTGAAAGAGGTGCTCAAGCATCTGACCTCAGTTAATTTCGTCGTGCAGAAGATACCCTCAGTCGGGCAGGTCGTGATTGACAACGTGGCCTTTGAAAAATGACGGCTCGTTGAAAGATCATGTAGGGGCTACCCTCTGTGGTCGCCCCAGACTGGAAGTTGTCCTAGCCTTGCGATTTTGTATATTTTAATCTGGGG
>JBBWZK010000310.1:0-4380 GCA_039648975.1 Blastocatellia bacterium | reverse complement strand
CGCGCTGCACGAGTGCCGCGTTATAGTGTTTCCAGTTGCGGAGACGGTAAGAGCGCTTGGTTTTCTTTTTCTTCACAAATCAAGATTACCAGCACTACCGTCTCCCTGCTTTATGCAACAAAGCCGTTGCACATTAAGGACACTGGGGCGACCACCGCAGGGTCGCTCCTATATGCTAAACCGATTTGAAAACCGCTATAAACAGCAAAGATAAACGCCAGCGAAAATCGCTATAAGGCGCGCGCTTTCGCGCTTCTGCCAGCTACATTCAGATTTGCGCCATTCCACCATCAACGAACAGTTCGATCCCTGTGACAAAACTGCTGTCGTCCGACGCCAGAAATAGAGCGGCTTTGGCTATCTCATCTGAACTACCCATACGGCCCAACGGCACGCCGGCGACGAAGCTCTTTCTCAACTGCCCGGCCTGTTCTTCTGTGGCTGCCAGTGTGCCGAGGGCCGGCGTATCAATCGGGCCAGGGCTGAGAGCATTGACGCGAATCTTGCGTTCTTTGAGATCGACTGTCCAGGAGCGCGCAAACGACCGCACGGCGGCTTTGGTTGCACTATACACACTGAAGGCTTCCAGGCCTTTCGATCCGGCAATCGACGCGTTGAGGATGATCGAGCTGCCGTCCTGCAAAAGCGGCAGCGCTTTCTGCACCGTGAAGAGCAGCCCTTTGACGTTGCTGTTGAACGTCTTGTCGAAGTGTTCTTCAGTGATTGCGCCAAGCGGGGCGAACTCGCCGCCGCCGGCATTGGCAAAGATAATGTCTATACGGCCCTTCTGCTGCTGTACCGTCGCGTATAGGCGGTCGAGATCGGCGAGATTTGCAACGTCGCCCTGCACACCCGTGACGTTTTTGCCGATCAGCTTGACCGCCGCATCAAGTTCGCTTTGGCGGCGACCAGTGATATAAACATATGCGCCCTCAGCGACGAATCGCTGTGCTGTGGCGAGACCGATGCCGCTAGTCCCGCCGGTGACGATTGCAACTTTTCCTTGTAGTTTTCCCATGATTTTCTCCTGCTGATGGTTTCAAGTTTTATCAGCGTTGATTGAAACGATTTTTTCAATACCTTCCTGCGTGCCTGTCGTGATCAGGCGGCAAAGCCGCCGTCAATCGTCAGGCTGGCGCCCGTGATGAAACCGGCTTCAGACCCTGCGAGATAGGCGACCAGGCCGGCAATCTCCTCGCCTTTGCCGTAGCGTGGCACGGCAAGCAGACCCTTCAGCATCTCTGCGAACGGGCCATCCGCCGGATTCAGATCTGTGTCGACCGGGCCGGGCTGGACGTTATTGACAGTAATGCCGCGCGGTCCCAGGTCGCGCGCCAGACCGCGCGTCAGGCCGGCGACCGCCGCTTTGGTCATGGCGTAGACGCTGCCGCCTGCAAAAGGCATGCGGTCGGCGTTGGTGCTGCCGATGGTGATGATGCGCCCGCCTTCGCTCATATGGCGGGACGCTTCCTGCGCGGCGACAAAAACACCGCGGACATTGATGGCCACTATGCGGTCGAACTCATCCAGGGAGAATTGATCGAGCGGCGCGATGGTCGCAATCCCTGCATTATTGACCAGCACATCGAGGCGTCCGAGGGTTTCAACGGTCTCGGAGATCGCGCTTTTCAACGCCACGGCGTCGGCGCTATCTGCATGTATAGCCAGCGCCCGTCCGCCTGCCGCCTCGATGCCGCCGACCACTTCATCGGCCTTTGATTTCGCGCTGGCGTAGGTGATCGCCACGGCTGCGCCGTCCTGCGCCAGCCGCTTCGCGATTGCCGCGCCGATGCCGCGCGAGCCGCCGGTCACCAGTGCGACCTTGCCTGAAAGTTGTTTCGTCATGCCTTTAATCCTTTTCGTAAATTTTGTACCACTCGGTACGAATCTAACGAGGTGGACATCCGCCGTCAAGTCGATTATTGTACCGATAGGTATGAAAGTTAAAAAATCGATTGCGCCGATGGGCCGGCCCCGCGCCTTCGACGTGGATGAAGCCCTCGACCGCGCGCTGCAAGTCTTCTGGCGCAAAGGCTACCAGGGAACGTCGCTGTCGGATCTGACCAGGGCAATGGGCATCAACCGCCCCAGCCTCTATGCCGCCTTTGGCGACAAGCAATCCCTGTTTCGCAAAGTGCTCGACCGCTATGCCGATGGGCCGGCGGCTTATGTGCGCGAGGCGCTCAACAAGCCAACGGCGCGCGCCGTCGTCGAACGACTGCTGGGCGGCGCCATAGATTTGTTGAGCGACCCGCGCACGCCGCAGGGATGTTTGACGGTGCAGGGGGCGCTTTCCTGCGGCGAGGCAATTGATGCTGTACGCCAGGAATTGAACACGCGCCGCGCGGCGGGCGAGGCGGCAATCCGCGAGCGTTTCGAGCGCGCCAAAGCTGAAGGCGATCTGCCGAAGGATGCGAACCCCGGCGACCTTGCACGCTATGTCGCCACGGTCATGCATGGACTGTCCGTGCAGGCGGCGGGCGGCGCAAGCCGCGCTGAATTACGCAGGATTGCCAGGACGGCGTTGCGCGCATGGCCGCAGTGAGCCGCAGACAATCAACTGCCAGGCGTGCACTTGCCTGTGGCGGCGAGGGAAGCCGGTCGGCTGGTCTTTCTATGCGATCATTGCATGGCTGCGCTGAAGAGACATTTGCTTTCGCCCACGCCAATTCGTTAATCTTTTACGAAGCTAGATCATGATTGGAAGGATGGATCATGGAAGAAGTGAACCGCAATACAACGTTTAGCAGACCGACTGCTCCCCTCAATGCCCCGACTGTTCACCAACCGAGAAGCAAGAAGTGGATGGTGATCGCGCTCACGCTGGTGATCGGCGCGCTGGTCGTTATCGCAGGTTTCCTGCAAGCTCGAACGCATCGCGGTGCAGTCAAGCCGCCGGAGTTGCCGCCGTCGCTGGCCGCCATTTCCAACAACGCGCCGTCGCCCGCCGATCTATCGCGTTCGTTCCGCGAAGTCATCAAGACCGTCAAAGACGCGGTTGTCTTCATCGACGTCGTCGAGACCGTCAGCCAGAGCGATGCGCCTGAAAATTTATTTGGCCTGCCCAGGCCGCAAGGGCCGCAGCGCCGTGAAGGCGCCGGCTCAGGTTTCGTCGCGACCGAAGACGGCTACATCCTGACGAATAATCATGTCATTCGCAACGCCTCGAAGATCACGGTCACGCTGGCGGACGGGCGTCGGTTCAACGCCACGGTGATCGGCAAGGATACCGCCACAGACATCGCCGTCATTCACATTGATACCGCAGGCCTGCCGGTGGCGCGGCTAGGCAACAGCGACGACGTGCAGCAGGGCGACTGGGTGCTCGCTCTCGGCAGCCCTTTTGGATTGCAACAAACCATCACCGCCGGCATCATCAGCGCCACGGGGCGCGAACTCGGCGCGTCGCAGTATAACAAGTACATTCAAACCGATGCGCCGATCAATCCAGGCAACTCCGGCGGCCCGCTTGTCAATATGCAGGGCGAAGTCATTGGCATCAACACGCTGATCTTTACCGGCGGGCAAACCTTCCTTGGCCAGGGCGGCAATATCGGCATAGGCTTTGCCATCGCCTCGAACGCGGTGCGTGATGTCTTCAGTAAACTGGTGACTTCCGGCAAGGTCAGTCGTGGCTATCTCGGCGTGCAAGTAGTTGAGCTTACTGAAGAGCGTGCGCGTCCTCTGGGGCTTGAGCCGGACAGCGCCGTCTTGGTCAGCGGCGTGCCGGACCCGAACAGTCCTGCCGGCAGAGCGGGGATACAAAAGAACGACATCATCACGTCATTCAATGACCATAAGGTGCGAATGCCGCGCGAGTTGACTGATCTGGTTGCCGCCACGCCGGTCGGCTCAAAAGCGCGGGTTGAATTCATTCGCGACGGCAAGCCGCAAACAGCGACGGTTGAACTGGTCGAACGACCTGATGATCTAACCGCCCGGCAGGTGAACCCGGAAAACGATGGTGATGGCGACGACGATCAGCCGCCAGGCGGGCAGTCAAAGGGCCGCCTTGGTGTTTTCGCGCAAACCATCACCCCGGAACTGGCCGCGCAGTTGAAACTGCAAACCCAGACGGGCGCGCTCGTCTTGCAGGTTGCACCAGGGAGCGCGGCGGCGCGTGCAGGCATACAGCACGGCGATGTGATTCACAAAATAGACCGCACGGAGATCAAGAGCGCTGAAGACCTCGCGAAGGCCATTTCGGAACTCCAGGCAGGCAAGTATCAAATCGAGATTGAGCGCAAAGGCAAGCTGACTTATCCAGAGATCACCCTTGAATAAGGGAAATGATGAATGATGAATGATGAATGATGAATAAGGCAGGGGATTGTCAATAGATAATCCGACTGCCTTATCCTCTTTAGTTCATCATTCATC
>JBBWZK010000309.1:0-37811 GCA_039648975.1 Blastocatellia bacterium | reverse complement strand
GCAGATAGGCCAGCGCTTTTAGCGCTGGTTGGCGCTGCGGCAACGATCTCTTAGAGTGTGTTTTGAAATTCCAAGCTGCGTAGGAGCGCAATGTTTATAGATAGGGAGGAGTGATTGAGTGCAAGCTGCGTAGGAGCGCAATATCAACATTGCGCTCCTACGCAGCTTGATGAAACTTTGCGACTGGCATTCTATAAACATTGCGTGCCTACGGCACTCATTTCAAAACCTGCTCTTAGCGCGCTTCAGCGTGCTTACCCCGCTCGGCTTTAGCCTCGATGGTAGCAAGGTGGCTAAAGCCATTAAGGACGTTGAAACGCCATCATTAACCAACCGTAAAACGACTGGCCTAATTGCCCTTCGGGAAAGCAGCCTGAAGGCCGCTACGGAGTTATGAATCAATCCGCTCACAGATGGAAGATGAAAATATTCGACCAGCCATTGACGTTCCTGACGCGAATGCGATTGGCTCCGAACAGCAGGCCGAGTTGACTGGCAGCGCCGTTAATCATTAGCTTGCTACCCGCTCCTTTGATCTTGATCTTTTGCGGCGGCGCGATGACCCGCCCGTTGATTTCCACCGCCAGCCCATCAGTGAGCCCACGCGCTTTTAATGTCAGCTTCGCGCCCGTGAACGAAGCGCCGGTCAGCGCCAGCCCGCCGCTATCGGCCTTGCTGAAATCAACCGTTGCTGCCGGACTGCGATTGCCTGAGCGATCAATCAAGGTGACGGCTGCCCGCCACGCCGTCGGAGGTGTGCTCAGGCCGCTGATGACTAACTGAGATTCAACCTGCGTTGCACTTCCCGAATTGATTGCCATGCTTAATGGCGAGCGAACCGCACGCCCCGCTTCATCGAGGATGCTGACCTCGGCCATTGCCAAATCGCCATCACGGTCTATGGCCGCATAATCAAGCCCCAGCGCGTCACCTTCGAGATGCGCAATGAGATTGAAGATGGCCGGCGCATGATTATTGTTGCTGCTCGCAATGCCGCCGGCGACCGTCGCCGTGACGGTGAAGCTGGCGTCGCCCGGCCCATAGTTGGCAATGGCCATGTAGTAAATCCCCTGGCGCAACGGCAGAGAACTGGACGGCGTGATGGTGATGGTTTCGGAGCCTGAATCGGTTGTCGACTTGTAATCAACTGTCGGATTGTGACCTTGCAGCACGACCGGCTGACCGAACCGCGCATACAGGTCGACGTCCTGGTCGCCGTTCAAATCGATGCTTAGCTGCGTAGCGCCGGGCGGGACGGCAATCGCATATTGCGTGTGACTGAGGACGCCGAGATTCGGCGGCGGCGCGGTCATCCCGCCGGTCTGCGGCTGTCCGGAGGTCAAGGGAATAATCGTAGTGGTATCCATTACACTCTTGACTCGATAGCCGATGGCATCAAGAACCGTGAGATCATTATCGGTGAGGAATTGATGTTCGCCTGATGCAATCGTCGGATTCATCACGCCGAGGTATTGGCCCGTGAGATGTTCATCCTTCCAATGCGAAGGCGGCTGACCATCCCCGCCTGTGCCGTCAGGCCGCCCGGTTGATAAATTCAGCGCCGCGTCGCCCGCATAAAAACGCTGCTCGCCGCCTGAAGACAAGACGCGCTGGGCAGCGGCGAAGTCGCTCTTGATTGCCTCTGGACGCAGCCGGAACAAATCCCAGATCGCCGGCTGGTTGTCTATCGACGCATCCATCTCTTGCTCGCCAACAGACGAGACGAATCCAAGCACATGGCCGATTTCGTGCAGCGCCAGGGCTTCAAAATCCAACTCGTCAGGTTCAATGCCATCGCCGGGCTCAAAATCAAAATTGAACTTTGAATTCAGACCAATGGCCGGCGGCGTGCCGAAGCTATTCAATTCGCCGTCGGGGTCGGCAGCCTGATTGAGCAAGCCCAGAGCGCGAAGCGTTGCCGATGCCGCGGCTAACCCTTGCGATTCTCCCCTGTCGGTAGGCACCGCTTTCGCGGGCAGTGAGTTATAGAGCGAACTTTTTTCAGGGGTGTAGCCTGCGGCGATCAAACCGGCGCGAACCGCCGGATAGAGCGCATTGCCTGCGAGAACCTGCGCATCTGTGATCCCAACCACATCCGCATCGAACGGCTTGTCGAATAGGGTTGGGCCGAAATCAACGTCTATCATCACGGTCACATTCGTTTGAATCAGGCTTTCCCATTGGGCGGCAGCACGCTTGAAGGCATCGCGCGCCAGAGGGAAACTCTGCAATTGTGACGTGCCGCGCAAGATGATTTTCAAACCGCTTGGTTGATCTGCATTGGGCGCGAGGTCGCTCAACGGCAGATTCGAGTCGCGGTCTTTGATGCGGCGCGCTTGCTCTGTGCTGGCCGCAAGACAGACAACGCGCCCGGCAACCATTCGGCGCACGAAAGCGCCCAGGGTGTACGGCCCTGCCCAGGCAGAGCGATTGCCGTTGCTCTGCGGTGGCGCAGCGGCGTTTGCCGCAGCGGCTTTGTGGCTTGCAGGGAAAAACGTCGAACTCAGAATGAAAAGGCAGGCCAGAGCGACCGCGCGGATGGGGACTTGACGCAGCATACGACCTCACTGATAGGCGAGCGGCTTTCCAGAGCAGCCCTTCGCACAGAGGATATGTGTCACTGTGGAGTCTGAACAACGTGCAGGTTTATGACGAACGCAGCGAAATCAAAAGTATTTTAGAGCAGGCGTCTCATAAGATCAATCTCGAAGCTGACGTATGAAGCAAGTGAGTTTTGTTGTGATGCGCTGCCTCATCTCACACTTATAGCGGTTTTCAAATCGGTTTAGCATGTAGGGGCGACCCTGCGGTGGTCGCCCCAGTGTAGGCCGGCGCAGTCTGGGGAGGCCACAGAGGGCCTCCCCTACATGATGGCGGCTTAATCCAATTGAAATCTGCTCTAGTCCCGTAGGGACAAAATGTTTATAGCTCAAAGCGTCGAAGCTCGCCCAAGTCCCGTAGGGACGAAATGTCCACATTGCGCTCCTAACGGAGCTTGTGACTCTAAATGCATTCGGTTGCTATAAACATTTCGTCCCTACGGGACTAATGATTCCAGCTCCCATTACCTGCCTCGGCTCATCAATCAGCTGTTGTTGGACAGTCGCCGAGGTCGCTTGATTGACAAGCCCTATCGCGCCAGCTAGTCTTCGCAACGTGACGCGATGCCGAATGCCATGACCAGCGATGTCTAAGGCATCGTCTCGATGCTCGTCTCTCCGTTTGCTTCCGATATGAATCTTGAGTCGACATGGAATATCCAATGATCAATCAGCGTTGGGCGCGATCAATGTGGCGCGTTTTGATGATTGCGGCAATCGCCGCTTTGCTTGCCGGCGACCTGTCGGCGCAACGCCCGCGCAAGCCGCCCGTGCGCCCGCCGCCGCCCGCCTTGCAACCGCCAAAGCCTGAACTAGTCATTCAAAACGGCCACTACGACAACATACGCGCCGTCGCCTTCAGCCCAGACGGGCGGCTGATTGCTTCGGGCGGCGCGGATCAAACGATACGTATCTGGGAAGCCGGCACGGGCCGCCTGGTGCGCACGCTCGAAGGCCATTTTGATGATGTCGCTTGCCTTGCCTTCGCTCCCGATGGCCGGCTGATCGCTTCGGCGAGTCTCGATAAATCGATCAAGCTATGGGAGGTCGAGACGGGCCGTCTGGTGCGCACGCTGACCGGCCATGAGGCTGAAATCAACGGCGTCGCCTTCAGCCCGAATGGCCGCGAGCTGGCCTCGGCGAGCCGCGATGCCACCGTCAATATATGGGCCGTGAAGAACGGCGAATTGCTGCTCACCATCGACGCGCGGTCGCCGGTTCGCGCCGTCGCCTTCAGGCCGGATGGCCAGACGATTGCCGGCTGCACGGATAATACCGTCAGGCTCTGGAATGCCGAAAGCGGCGCGCTGCTGCGCACGCTGCAAGATCACTCCGCCGAAGTTCGTTCCGTCGCCTTCAGCCGCGATGGCAAGACGCTTGCCTCGGCAAGCCTCGATAAAACCGTCAAGCTATGGGAAACCGACAGCGGCACATTGCTGCGCACCCTCTCAGGCCACAGCAGCGGCGTGGTATCTGTAGCGTTTCATACAGACGGCAAGACGCTGGCTTCCGGCAGTCAGGACAAAAGCGTCATCCTCTGGGACAGCGACAGCGGCAAACCCCTGCGCACCTTTGCCGGTCTCGCCAACTCGATCAGTTCGATTGCCTTCAACAACGATAGCTCGATCATCGCTGCCGCCAGCTACCGCGCCATCACGTTGTGGGAGACCGCCAGCGGCAAGCCACTGCGCGCCCTCGAAGGCCGCTCGTCGGAAGTGCGGCGCATCGCTTTTAGCGCCGACGGGCGGACGCTGGCTTCAACCAGCGGCTCAACCATCAAGTTATGGGATGCGCCGAACGTGCGCCTAGTGCGGACGCTGGCGGGCCATACGTCCGAAGTCAGCGGCATCGCTTTCAGCCCGGACGGCAAAACGCTGGCCTCGGCAAGCTGGGATAAAACCGTCAAGTTATGGGAGGTCGAGAGCGGTCGTCTGCTGCGCACGCTCACGGGTCACACGTCCGAGGTTAGCTCGGTGGCTTACAGCCCGGAAGGCAGGCTGGTTGCGGCGGGCGGCGAAGATCGCAGCATACGTTTATGGGATGCCGGCACAGGCAAACTGCTGCGCACGCTCGCAGGGCATCACAGCGTCGTGCCGACCATAGCCTTCAGCCCTGATGGCCGCCATCTGGCTTCCGGCAGCGTTGATATGACCGTGCGGCTGTGGGATGTTGACAGTGGCCAGGTGGTTCGCACGCTCGAAGGTCACGGCTCGCAGGTACACACGGTCGCCTTCAGTCCCGATGGCCGCCTGATCGCTTCGGGCAGCGCCGACAAAACGATTCGCCTGTGGGACGCGGCCAGCGGCGCGCTGGTTCGCATCATCGAAGGTCACACCTACGACGTCTTGAGTCTGGCGTTCAGCAGCAACGGCAAAGTCCTGGCATCGGGCGGTTATGATAAAACGATCAAGCTATGGGATACGGCAAGCGGCGCGCCTATCCGCACGCTCACAGGCCATTCGAGCCCTGTGTCGTCGCTGGCCTTCAGCCCGAATCAAAAATGGCTGTTGTCAGGAAGCTGGGACACGACGACGAAAATCTGGTCGCTCGAACTCGGCACGCCTTTAGTAACCTTTCTTGCTTTCAAGGACGGCAACTGGCTCGCCTTCACGCCGGAAGGTTATTATGACGGCTCGGACAAAGGCGGCCAGTACGTCGCCTGGCGCGTCGCCAACGCGATCTTCGACTTCGATCAGCTCTTCGACCGCTTCTTCAAGCCGCAAGTTGTGCCGCAGAGCTTGCAGGAGCAAGCGCCTAAACCTGCCGACACCATCGCCAAAGGCTTCGCGTCGCCGCCCGACGTGCGCATCATCTCGCCGCGCAAAGACGAACGCTTCACATCGCAGGAAGTCGAGGTGACGGTTGAAGCGCGCGACACCGGCGGCGGCGCTGAAGACGTGCGGCTTTTTCAAAACGGCAAGCTCGTCAATCCGGGCGGGCGAGGCTTGAAAGCGGCGGCGCACAGCCTGGTTACGGCGACCTATCACGTGCTGCTGACGGAAGGTGACAACGCGTTTCGCGCCATCGCCTACAGCCGCGACCGCACAGAGAGCCGCGCTGATGAAATCAACGTGCAACTGGCCGGGCCTGAAAAGGCGGCGGCGTTGCGGTTGCTGGTCGTCGGCATCAGCCGCTATCAGAATCCGGCGCTGAACTTGAACTTTGCGATGCAGGATGCCGAAGGTGTTGCAAGCTACTTTCAGCAAACCGGCTCGCGTCTGTTCCGCGAAGTCGATATCAATCGGCTTTACGACGCGGACGCCAACCAGGCCAACATTCTGAAAGCCTTCGCGCGGTTGAGCGAAACGGCGCGGCCCGAAGACGTGGTGATTATTTATTTTGCCGGGCACGGCGACAGCCGCCTCGATCAGTGGTACTTCATCCCGCACGAAATCACCCAGCCGGAGCGCGACGAGCAACTGACGGCAGGCGGCATCTCGTCGGCGATGCTCTCTGAAGCACTGGTGAAGCTGCGCTCGCAGAAAGTGCTGGTGTTGTTGGACGCCTGCCGTTCGGGCGGCGCGGTGGTGTCGTTTCGCGGTTTTGAAGATCGCAAATCGCTGGCGCAACTGGCGCGCTCCGCGGGCGTTCATGTGATCGCCGCATCGGGCGCAAGCCAGTTGGCGGCGGAGACCGACGAACTGCGTCACGGCCTCTTCACTTACGTGCTGCTGGCGGGTTTGAAAGGCGAAGCGGTCGTCGGCGCGGGCAGCCGCAGCGTCACGGTGCGCGGCCTGCTGGCTTACATCGAAGATCGATTGCCTGAAGTCTCGAAGAAGTACAAAGCCGAAGCGCAGTATCCGGTCAGCTCTTCAAAGGGCATGGATTTCCCTGTGGCGCTGTTGCGGTGAAATGAACAGGCGCGTCGTCACACCAGAAGAATATCGGTCGGTGTCACTATCGAAGGAAGCACGAGCGTCTGGTACGGTTCAGACAAACTTGAAATCATGTTTTCAAAGCGCCTACGAATTTCTTCTTGCCTGGCGTTGAAATGAGATGCGAGCTTCAAATCGCCTGTGACGATGATTTCTACGCCGACCGCTGGCATTGTCAGATCAATGCCGAAACTGCCGTAAGCAATAATGATGGCATCTTCAGGCGAGAAAGAAAGCTCTCGAAGTCGCCGCGCCCACCGGCGCAGATAGCGAGCCTTTTTCAAAGTCCGTGTATCCGCAAGAAACGCAGAAGCGAAGACGGCGGGGCGGCGTTGCAGAATGTTGGCAATCTGTTCGGTGATGTAAAGGCGATTGGTGAGCGCGCAAAGCCGATCATAAGCATTGGCTGCTTCGGCTTGAAGCAGCGTTGGCGGTTGGCCGAGTGCCAGCCGAACACGACGTTCATAGACTCTGCGGATGACGTTCTTATCAAACAGAACGCTAGCGGGTTGGAAGGTCAATTTCGTCGCTCTCAGCTTCAGGTTCGATGGATTCGGCGTCTGCTTGCCAAATCGCTTCGCGCTCCTGTTCGCTCAAGGCCTCGTAACGACGGGCTTCTTCTATAGCGAGACGACGCTCGTTCTCATTCAAGCTGTCCCACCGCTGCTGGCTTTTCAGGTCGACGCCGCCTTGGTAAACAAGCAAGCCTTCGGCTGTTTCGATGAGCGCAAGCTCGTCGCCCGGACGCAAGCCGCGCTTATGAATGATCTCCTGCGGAATGGTGATTTTCCCTTCTTCGTCAACAATCAGCCTTTCCATTGCTGTGTCCCTCGCTGTAGTTTTCAGGCGCAGCTTGCATCTTAACATTCTTGCTACACGTCGCCCAGTATCAGCTTGGCAATCGTTTGCAGTTGCATGTTCGACGTGCCCTCGTAAATCTTGCCGATCTTGGCGTCGCGGTAATACTTCTCAGCCGGGTAGTCTTTCGTGTAGCCGTAGCCGCCGTACAACTCGACGACCTGCGAGGTGACGCGCTCGGCGACCTGTGAGGTAAATAACTTTGCCATCGCCGCCGGCATGACGAAGTTCTCGCCGGCGTCTTTCATGCGCGCCGCGTTGTAGACCATCAAGCGCGCCGCTTCGAGTTCCGTAGCAATCTGCGCGACCTGGAACTGCACGCCTTGAAACGCGCCAATTGCTTTACCAAACTGGCGGCGCTCTTTGACGTAGTTGATGCCGTATTCGAGCGCCCCTGCCGATAAGCCGACCATCTGCGCGCCGATGCCGATGCGCCCTTCGTTCAAGGTCTCGATGGCGATCTTGTAGCCCTTGCCGACTTCACCCAGGACGTTCTCTTTTTTGACGACGCAATCTTCCAAAATCAACTCGCAGGTCGAACTGGCGCGAATGCCGAGCTTGTTCTCTTTCTTGCCGACCGTGAAGCCCGAAAAATCTCTTTCAACCAGAAAGGCGGTGATGCCGCGATAACCTTTGTCGGGGGCGACGTTCGCAAAGACGATGAAGAGACCCGCTTCAGCGCCATTGGTGATCCACAGCTTGCGCCCGTTGAGCAGGTAATGATCGCCTTTATCTTCAGCCCGCGTTGCCAGCGCGAACGCATCGCTGCCCGAGCCGGCTTCGGAGAGCGCGTAAGCGCCGACCGTGTCATTGGCAAGGCGCGGCAGGTAGCGGCGCTTCTGTTCTTCGTTAGCCCAGATGAGGACGGCGTTGTTGACCAGCGTATTCTGCACGTCAACGACAACGCCTGCCGAGGCATCGGCGCGCGACAACTCTTCGACGGCGATGATCGAGTTGAAGAAGCTGCCGCCCTGGCCGCCGTACTCTTCGGGGATGGCGATGCCCATCAATCCAAGCTCGAAGAATTGCTTGATGAGATCAGGTGAGAATTTGCCGTGCTCGTCCATCTCTGCGGCGAGCGGGCGAATCTGGCTGTAAGCGAATTCGCGGACGGACTGGCGAAATAACTGCTCTTCATCGGTTAAAGAAGTGAGCGCGCGCGGCGCTGTATCGGCGGCGCTTGCAGGCTGTGACATGAATTTATCTCCCAGACGAAAATAGCGAAGATTGACGCTGAATTTCAATCTAGCACAGCCCAATGGGAAGGAAAAGACGACGCGTCGCCGCGTCGTCTTCTGCCTTCCAACCGCAGGTCGGCTGAACCTGCCAGCGCCATGTGTCGTAGTCAGACTGAGTTCTTCTGTAGAATCAGCTATAATGAAAGTGCAGGCAACGCGAACGGCTGACTTCCCGAAGCTGCCGATACGGATTCAAATCACGGAGGCATCATGTATTGTCCAAATTGCGCTGCGGCGTACAGCTACGGTTTGAGATATTGCAAGCAATGCGGCACCAACCTCGGCGAAAACCCACAGGCATCGACACTGGCGCAGCCTGCGCCAGCGCCGAAAACGAGCGGCGCGGCATGGGCGCTGGCGATGGCGACGGTCGCGATTGTGCTCGGCGGGCTGGGCATCGTCTTTACCAACGCCTTTGATTTAATGCGGACTTTTCCCGGTGAAGTGCGTAGCGGCAACCCGACGCCGGTAGCTATCGTCATGCTCGTCTTCGGCACGCTGACCGTCTTCGGCGTCGTTGCCTTGCTCATGCGCCTGTTCGGGCACATCATCGCGCCGCGCCATCATCAGCAAGCGCCGCCGGCGCAAGTCGGCCAATCCATAAACAGCGCGCCGCCGCTTGTCCAGTTACCTGCGCCGCCGTCAGCCGTAGGCAGCGTCACCGAGCATACGACGCGCAACTTCGACCCGAGCGTTTACGATAAAGTGCGCGCCCGCGAGTAGCCACAGGACACGGAACGCCGACAAGCCATTGCGCGCCACGGCGATTGTAAATGAAATTACCGGGCGAATTCGGAGGCCATCATGCATTGTCCATTATGTGGCGCAGCCAACACGACGGGGCTGCGCTACTGCACGCGCTGCGGCGGCAATCTGTTTCAATCCGCGCCTGCCGCCGATGTCGAACGGCTTAGGCAGACCGAACACGGCTGGGATATCGAAAAGATCGAATCGCCAGGAGTCAGCGTCAAGAAGCTGGCCGGAATTTTCTGGGCCGTCGCGGTATTCAGCATGGTATCACTTGGCGCGCTGTTCGGCATTGCGGTGCCGTTGACGGTCTTCCACGCGTCCAGAGACCTGCTTATCCCGCTCTATATGTTCGGCCCGGCGGCGATTGTGTTGATTGCCGGAATGCTCATCAGGCAGGTATCGCGGCTGATCACGATGATGGAAAACGACAGCCGCGCCGCGCGCCAAATGCCGCGCGCCGCCGCGCCGAATCCGCCGCAGATCAACGCGTCGCCGGTGTCGTTTCGCAGCGTCACCGAGAACACGACGCGCAACTTCGAAGCGGCCTATCGCGACGCCGGTGAGCATCAATGAATCAACGCGGCGGTGAATGAACCGTAGCTTGTAAGAAAATAGTTCTCGTTTAGAAGCGGCCTATGACCGCCGCCGCAATTCTATAGCCAGTCAGGCTGGCTTGAATCAAACCGCAGCAACCACGCTGCACCATCATAGAGGCAAATATGTACTGTCCATCCTGTGGCGCTGAATCGACTCAAGGGCTTCGTTATTGCAAACAATGCGGCGCGAATTTGAATTTCACAGGCGAGACGCCGATGCAGGGGAAATTCCCCATGGCGCTGACGGTTATCTTTTTATTGATCATCGGCATCATCTCGATCACCGGCATCATCGGCTCATTCGCCATGGCATCGGATATGTCCATGCGTGGCACGCCGCCGGGCAATTTCTTGCCGGTAATGATTTTGGGGCCGCTGGTGGCGCTCGGCATAGACGCGCTGTTGATCTGGCTGCTGCTGCGGCTGGTGAAGATTTATCATCAGCCCGGCGCTCTGTCGCAGCCACAACCTTTACGCCATCTCAGGCCAGAAATCTCTGCACCGCCGCAACTCAACGCGCCGCCATCCGCAATTGGCAGCGTCACCGAACACACGACGCGCAATTTCGATGAGTATGAAAAGACGAGTCGCGCTCGCCAGGCGGGCCGCGACACCAATGAAGTATGAGGCCGCACGGTTCAAGCGTCAGGCTATTATTTCCCCCCACGTCTTGCAGGCCGCATTCAGGCTGATTGGCCATACCTCGGAGGATGATTGATGAATGTCATTGAACTCAGAAACGCGACCAAACGCTTCAACGAGTTTGTCGCGGTTCGCGACTTATCGTTTGCCGTGCGGCAGGGCAGCGTCTTCGGCCTGCTCGGCCCGAACGGCGCAGGCAAGACCACATCGATTCGCATGATCGTCAACATCACCGCTCCTGATGACGGCGAAGTCCTGGTGATGGGCCGCCACATGAACGCCGATCTACAACCGCACATCGGTTATCTGCCGGAAGAGCGCGGCCTCTATAAAAAGATGACCATCGGCGATCAGTTGGTCTTTTTCGGCAACATCAAGGGACTCGATTCGCGCACCGCCGCACGCTCGGCTGACGACTGGCTCGCCCGCTTTGAGCTGTCCGAGTGGAAGGGCAAGAAGCCGCCCGATCTCTCAAAAGGCATGCAGCAGAAAGTGCAGTTCATCGCCACAGTCATTCATAACCCTGACATATTGATCCTCGACGAGCCGTTTTCCGGCCTCGACCCGGTGAGCGTTGGCGTCCTCAAGAGCGCCATCCTGGATTTGAAGAAGCAAGGTAAGACGGTCATCTTTTCGACGCACCAGATGGAACAGGTCGAGCAGATGTGCGACGACATCTGTTTGATCAATCACGCGACCAAGGTGCTCGGCGGCAGCCTCAAAGAGGTCAAGGGCCGCTATGGCCGCAACACCGTCATCCTCGATTATGAAGGGCCGGACGACTTTCTCACGCCCGATTTCGTCAAGCGCCACAATCGTAATGCAAGCTACAGCGAGATACTGTTGCAGGACGGCGCTGACGCGCAGGAGATGCTGCGGCGCGCGGTCGCTGCGGGCGTCCGCATCAATCGTTTTGAGCTGGTCGAGCCGTCGCTCAACGAAATCTTCATCGAATCGGTGACCGGCAGCAAAGCGCTGGCGAACCAGCGCGTCGAGGTGGGAGCGTAAGCGCATGAAAAAAGTCTGGGCCATCATCAAACGCGAATATGTGGTGCGCGTGCGGACGCGCGCCTTTGTCATCAGCACGATTGCCAGCCCGCTGTTGCTGCTGGGGCTGGCGCTATTGCCCGGTCTGCTGGCGACGCGCGGCGGCGGCGAGCGTCACGTCACGGTGCTTGATCAAAGCGGCGACCCGCAGTTGTTCGACCTCATCAAAAATCGCCTGGAGCCGCACAGCGCCAGCCGTGACGACGCGGGCGACAACCAGCCGCAGCTAACGCGCTACGTGCTGGAGCGCCGTGTGGTGCAGGCGAATGAAAATATTGACGACCTGATCAAGAGCGATTACTCGGCAAGCGGCAAGAAGGACGAGGATAAAGCTTATCT
The DNA here is from genome assembly GCA_039648975.1 of Blastocatellia bacterium. Lineage (GTDB taxonomy): Bacteria > Acidobacteriota > Blastocatellia > UBA7656 > UBA7656 > DATENM01. The sequence goes on along the minus strand of JBBWZK010000309.1, from coordinate 25,866 downwards.
GATATTGCCCGCCGGCATTCTGGACGGCGCGAAGCCGGAATATCGCTCGAAGAACACCTCTGATTTCGGCATACGCGCATTAGAGTCTGCCATCAGCCAGGCGGTCACCGCGCGCAAGCTCGAACGCGCCGGACTGGCCGGCAACAAGATCAATGACCTCACACGACACATCGAACTCGACACCAAAAAGTTGACCGCCGAAGGCGGCGCGCAGGAAGACGGCGGCATGGGCTTTATCATCGCCTTCGTCATGCTCTTTTTCATGTACATGACGGTGTTGTTTTACGGGCTGTTCATGATGCGCGGCGTCATCGAAGAGAAGCAATCGCGCATCGTCGAAATCGTCGTCTCGTCGGTGAAGCCGACCGAAATGATGATGGGCAAGCTGATCGGCATCGGCCTCGTTGCCCTGACGCAGATCGGCATCTGGGTCACCAGCGTCGCCTTGTTTTCGACGATTGGCATCTCGATCTTTGCCTCGCGCGGCGTCTCTTTGCCGCACATTCCCATGAGCATGCTGGTCTACTTCGTCATCTTCTTCGTGCTCGGTTATTTCCTCTTTGCGACGCTCTACGCGATAGTTGGCGCGACGGTCGGCAGCGAAGAAGAAGCGCAGCAGGCGCAGTTCCCTGTGACGATTCTCGTCGTCATCCCGATGATGATCTTCACGACGGTGATGGCGAATCCGAACGGCGGGCTAGCGGTGGCGCTGTCGATGATTCCGTTCTTCGCGCCGACGTTGATGATGCTGCGGATTGCGGTCATCAGTCCGCCGCTCTGGCAGATCTTGTTGTCGATGGCGATCATGGTGGTGACGATTCTCGGCGCGGTGTGGCTGGCGGCGAAGATTTACCGCGTCGGCATACTGATGTATGGCAAGCGCCCGAGCCTCGCCGAACTGGGCCGCTGGCTGCGCTACAGTTGATCCGTTAAATAGAATCCGAATGGCTTGCTTCAATAGTTTATCATCAGAGATCAAGAAAACATCTGCACCAAAGGCAAAGCCAGACCATCAAGCAGATGCTCTTTCTGGTCTGGCTTTGGAAGGCGCTGCACCGCTTGTGCTTCATTACCTGGGATTAATAAGTAAGTCCCTCGGTAACTTATCTAACAAGCCTGCGGGCGATGCTTCTGGTGTCCTGTTCAGCCTTGGTGTTATCCCCGTAACTTCAGAATGGGGATGGCCCATGCCAGGTAAAGGGTGAATGGTTCTCTCTCCAGTATTGGAACTTCGAGGAACCTTGCAGCGCGTCAACTTCCAAATTCCCTGGACCGAAGTTGCTTTGGATCAGCGAAACCATATTGGCTCCGCCACTACCGAAGTTGTTTGGGCCATGCCAGGGGAAGCCCGGCGTGTCGTTATCGCGCCAGAAGTGTTCCAGACCGCCCGGCGCGCCCTGCGCGCGCGCCACCACCACTTCAAAATTCCCTTTTGTGCCAAACGTGCTTTGGATAAGCGAGGGATTGCCGGTGACGCCACTGGCAAACGGAGCCGAAGGGCCATGCCAGGTAAATGGTGAATGGTTCTCGCGCCAATAATGCACCAGTTGACCGCTTGCTGTCAGGGCAACTACTTCAAGATTTCCCGGCCCAAAATTGCTCTGAATCAGCGAGGCTCCTCTGAGGTTGCCACTACCAAAGTTGTTTGGGCCATGCCAGGGAAAGCCCGGCGTGTCGTTGTCGCGCCAGTAGTGCGACAACCCGCCGCCTACGTGTGCCACGACTACCTCAAAATTTCCCTTCGTCCCAAAAGAACTTTGAATGAGCGTTGGATTTCCGGTGATGCCGGTAGCGAACGGGGCCGAGGGGCCGTGCCATCCAAAAGGTGAATGGTTGTCTCGCCAATAGTGCACCAGTTGATTGCCGACAACGGCAACCACCTCAAAATTTCCCGGCCCAAAATTGCTCTGGATCAGACAAGTCCCGGTGACCGGGCCGCTACCAAAGTTGGCTGGGCCGGACCAGGGGAAGCCAGGCGCGTCGTTGTTGCGCCAATAGTGCGTCAACCCGCCACCTGACTTTGGAACCACCAATTCAAAGTTGCCCTTGGTGCCAAAGGTGCTTTGAATGAGAAACCCACTCTGTTTTGCAGTTGTTGCCATAATTGTCCTCCTTCGGGGGTTAAGCAAGGAATCTGGAGGTGAGTTGCAACAACGGAAAGATGTTGTAAAACACAAGCTAGATTCCAGCTGTGTGACGGATTAGGGAGCCAAGATAGACCTAATCCGAAGAACATTAAAGAACTGAAGTGAATGTCGCCAACCGCCCTGGTTCGATGACCGCAACGATCAGTTTTGGCTTATATACCCAATCCAACCGTATGTCAACAGAGACGTGAACAACAAAAAATAAATAATCACGCTACTGGTCAATGATAAAAAAACCGCTGATGGGAATTACCTGAAGCAGAGCGGGTAACTAACGGAGCGTGCAGCACCCTTCCTTGCTCCCCTTTGAAATGGTGAAGTCCGAGACAAAGGGCGGATAAAAGAGACTCGACCTGAAGATCATCTATAGCGGATTGCAATTGCATTTAGCCTTTGCCACCAAGCCATCAAGAATCACCATGTTCTTTATGTTCCTTGGTGGCTTGGTGTCTTGGTGGCAAGTTCTCCGGCCAAACTGATCTGCAAAGCGCTCTAGGCGATCATAACCGTCTGACTGCGGTGTCAACGAAAATTGATCGGCACCTCTCCGCAACATCGCTCGCCGCTGCTGTCAGACCAGTGCAAGGTTGCTTTAGCACTGGTACCAGTCAAGTTAATTGGCACTTCGACGAAACCGCCGCCGCGAATTTCTCCCAGACAGATTTGTGCTCTATCGGATTCGCTGCAAACATCAATGACGACGTTCGTGCCCGGTCGGCTACCGACATTCTGGATGAGGAGCTGGCGAGATGAATGGAGTGCCGTAATCTTGCCGATGAATCTGTCGTAGGCTGCACGGGCGTCGGTAATCGCCTGGGTTGTAGTCAAGTTGGATGGCGACGCCTGCGCGTGACGACCGAACCAGTTAATCTGGCGTGGCCCAATATGACTGGCTACCAGATTGCCAAGGTGCAGTCGTCGGCTGGCCGGCCAGTGGGCCATGAACTCAATGTCATAATGAGCTGCGGTCAGATAGCTCTCTTCGAACTCCCCAGGGAAGAAGGCGGAGGAACGCCAAAACAGTTGGCAGAAGCCAATCGTGTATCCGGGAGCGGTCGCACGAATTTCCCCTGTCTCGGTCAAGTAGTCCGCGTAGGTTAGGTGTATCTTGCGGGCCATCCCGTAGAGGGACTCACGGTCGCTGATGCATGCGACATGATGGAGCACGGCAGGTGGAAGAATCGTATCTGCATCCACCGAGCAGACGAGATCGGTGGATGCACGGCGCAGCCCTTCATTTAGTCCTGCGGCCTTGTTGAAGAACGCGCCATCGTGCCAAAAGCGCTCGGTGACGACAAGCTCAATGTCATAATCCCGACAAATTTCCTGGGTCTCGATGTCGTGGGGCGCTGTAACAATGATGAACCTCTCGAAGAGGGGCCGATTTATCTTAAGGGTATGAGCGAGAACATCGGCGTAGTCAACGCATACTTGAAGGGCGGTGCCCGGAATCGAGATGGCTGGATACTTCCGATGTCCAGCGGCTGGGATTGGATGGTTTGATGGCATGGGGCGCATCATTGACCTCTAACTAATGTCTACTGGTTCGCCGCGCGCCGCTCGGTTAAAACCCTCATAGCGAGCGAGCGCTTCGATTGGAATGCGCACTTGATTCGGATCGGCGAATCTTCTCTGAAAGCTATTGTAATCGAGATAAATCCGTATGATCGAGGCCAGTTGAAACAAAGAATTCAATGAATTCGTTTCGTGCGGCGGCGCATGAAGTCCATCAGGATATACTGGCCGAGCGTCATCGTCGTCGTGAAGTAGGCTTTGCCCTGGCAGATTTCCGTGATCTTCTTTACAAAGTCGACCAGATAGTAATCGTCCGCCAGCATGAAAGTGTTGATCATGATACCGCTGCGCCGGCACTGCGCCACTTCTCTGAAGGTCTCTTGCAGAATGCGCGGATCAAGCCCCATCGGGTTCTTATAAATTCGCCCATCCTCCAGGGTCATCGCCGATGGCTTGCCGTCCGTAATCATGATGATCTGCCGCATGTCTTTGCGCTGTGACATCAGTATGCGCCGCGCCAGCCGAAGTCCTTCGCGGGTGTTGGTGTGATAGGGGCCGACCTGTGCTTTGGCAACCTGTGACAGCGGGATCTCTTCGGCGGAATCGTGAAACAAGACGACGCGGAGGCTATCGCCGGGAAACTGCGTGCGCATCAAGTGGGTCAGCGCCAGCGCCACGCGCTTGGCCGGCGTGAAACGGTCTTCGCCGTAGAGAATCATAGAATGCGAGCAATCGAGCATCAACACCGTCGCGCACGAGCTTTGATATTCGGTCTGATGTACCATCAAATCCGCATACTCAAGGTTGAGCGGCACGCCCAAACCTTCGCGCTGAATCGCTGACTTCAGCGTCGCATTGACATCGAGGTTCAGCGTATCGCCGAACTCGTAAGGCTTCGACGCATTGCTGGCTTCGATGCCGGTCGATAGATGATTTGTGTCGTGCCGCCCGAACGACGATTTGCCGAGCGAGGCGAGCAAATCCTTGAGCGACTTGAAGCCGAGAAAGTCCAGTCCCTTGTCGCGCAACTCGAACTTGACGCTCTTTTCAATGGGTTTGCCGGTGTTGCCCGGCGATTTGCCGAAGGACGCTGTTTGCGGCTGCTCGGTCGGCTCTTGGCGGACGTTGATGTAGCCTTCTTTGATCAATCGCTCGATCAAGCGATCAATCAACTCGGCCATCGCTTCGGCGTTGATGCGGCCACGGTCGTCGCTCAACGCTTCCAACTCTTCGTCAGACAACAGGCCGTCCATGAGCGCGCGCATCATCGCTTCGCGCAGCGCGTCGAGCGAGTCATCGCCCTCATTGCCATACATGAAATACGGATCGTTGAAGCCGCTTTCGAGCAGAAAATCAGCCAGCCGGTCGAGCAACTCTTCGAGGCTCAACGACTGCCAATCAACGCCATCCCATTTGCTGTACTTCGTAAAAGGCATAATGCGTGATGCGTGATGCGTGATGCGTGATGCGTGAATGAATGCAGAGCAGCCAGTTCCTGGACAGCGACATTCTCACGCATCACGCATCACGCATCACGACCTTTTCTGTCTCAGGCTGCCGACGGTGAAGTTGTGTGGAAACTCGTCCACCGTGGTTGCCGATGCGGGCGCGGCTGCCGCTGGGGCCAGACTGGCTACGGTTGGCGGCGTTCGACTGGCCGGCGCTTCTTGCTTATCGCTCTCTTCAATGGCAAGGATGTCGCCCGTCGTGAACAAGTATTCTCGCAAGTAACGGTCGAAATCGGGATCACGGCGGCGAATCCATTCGAGCACCATGGCGGCGTGCTCTTTCTCTTCTTCCTGGTTATGCAGCAGCGTGCGGCGCAACGCTTCATCATCCGTCACGTCAGCGCGCTGGCCGTACCAGTCAATGGCTTCCAACTCTTCCATCAGCGAATGAAGCGCACGCGCCATGTCGCGCGTTTCCGGCTTCAACAACTCATAAGGTGCGTGCCATGCGATTCCCATGCGTTGCGGTTCCTTTCTGGTCAGGAGGCAGGAAGCAGGAAGCAGGAGGCAGTAATCGCCGATTATTATTCACTGTTTGTTGCCTTGGAAAGAACGACTAGCCAATAACTACTGACTACAATCAACTGCCTCCTGCTTCCTGCCTACTGCCTCCTAATTTATTTTGCGCGAGCGGCTGAAGCTCTCGTAGCCGTAACTGCGCGGTTCGGGTTTGACTGCCGTATAGCCGCGCTCTTCGCTGCGACTGATCTTCTTCTGCGCGTGCAAGCCTTCAAGGATCAATTCGCAGGCGGCGACTAAGATGTCGGCTTGCGACGCCTCGGCGAGGTGCGATTCAGCGGCAGCCTTAAGCAGTCCGTCAATCGTGCGAAAGCCATTCCGGCAAAGCGCGGCGCTGTCGCTGTCGCCAATCCGCAGCGTGCCGCCGTCGTTGAACCAGGCGATGATCTCTGAACAATCCAGGTGGCCGCAGTAGGCTTCAAAGACTTTGCCGACGGCGGTGCGCACCAGATCGCGGGCGACGTTGGCAGCACCCTTCTGCTCGCCTTCGTATTCGAGTTCCAGCTTGCCGGTGATCGACGGCAGCGCCGCGTAGATGTCGCTGATGCGCGGCACGGCGCGCGCTTCTCTGGTCTGCAAGCGGCGGCGCTCGGCGTTCGAGACGACGTTCTCGATGACCGAAATCGGCAGGCGCTGGCTGACCCCCGAACGTCTATCGATGCGCTGATCGTCGCGCGCTTCGAAGGCGATCTGCTCGACGGCGCGATGGATGAATTCGGGCACCAGAACGCCGTCGCCGTCGCGCGCCGTCCAGGCTTCCTGTTTGGTAATCTCGATCCCTTCTTCGACCGTCGCCGGATAGTGCGTGATGATCTCTGAGCCGATGCGGTCTTTGAGCGGCGTGATGATCTTGCCGCGCGCCGTGTAGTCTTCGGGGTTCGCCGAAAAGACGAGCAGCACGTCGAGCGGCAGGCGGATCGGGTAGCCCTTAATCTGCACGTCGCCTTCTTGCATGATGTTGAACAGGCCGACCTGGACTTTGCTGGCGAGGTCGGGCAGTTCGTTGATGGCGAAGATGCCGCGATTGGCGCGCGGCAGCAGGCCGTAATGAATCGTCAACTCGTCCGACAGCAGCTGGCCGCCGCGCGCTGCTTTGATGGGATCGAGGTCGCCGATCAAATCGGCGATGGTCACATCGGGCGTCGCCAGTTTCTCGACGTAGCGATTGCCGCGCGGCACAAAGGTGATGGGCGTCTGGTCGCCGCGCTGTTCGACAACCATGCGGCAGGCCTTGCAGAGCGGCTGGTAGGGATTGTCGTTGATCTCGCAGCCTTCGATAGTCGGCATCGCCGGGTCGAGCAGGTTGGCCAGTTCGCGCAGGATGCGGCTCTTGGCCTGTCCGCGCAGCCCCAGCAGAATGAAGTTATGGCGCGACAGAATGGCGTTGATGATCTGCGGAATGACCGAGTCGTCGTAGCCGACGATGCCGGGGAAAACCGCTTTCTGGCGTTCGAGCTTGCCTATGAGATTGCGGCGCATCTCGTCTTTGACGGACGAATGGCGCACGCGCGCTTCGTTGTATTCGGATGATTTCAACTCGCCGAGAGTGCGTGGCAACAGCATGAAGATACCCTCGAATGAACCGGCTGACTGTTGACCGGGCGTGTCCTTCGCCCGTTTAGACACTCTAGCGTCACGAACGCGGGCAGGCAAGCCGCGTGCGGAAACCAGGAATGAGGCGTGCGGCGTGATGAACGAATGAGCGGCAAATCTGGCCGCCTCCGGGTCGCTGCCGGCGCTCACCTCGCGCATCTCGGCAACAAAGCGATAGCCTCTACCTGGAACAGTGACGATGTAATGGTGCTCGCCGCGATTTTCGCCGAGCGCCTTGCGTAGCGTCGAGATATTCACCGTCAGGTTGCCTTCTTCGACGAAGCAGTTGGGCCAGACGCGGCGTATCAGCTCGTCTTTCTCCAGCAACTGGCCGCTGCCTTCAATCAGCGCCAGCAGCGTATCGAGAGCCTTCGGCGTCAGTTGAACCGGCTCGCCCTCTTTCAGCAAGACGCGCTTGACGGGGTCGAGGCGAAACGGCCCGAATTCGTAAGCCTGTTTGATTAGTTGCTGCATCACCAACCTTTATTGAGTCAATGAAAACAACGGTTGACCTTGCCGCTAGCGCCACGCGTGCGGCTGATTCCGCGCCGTCTGTTCGGTTGATTCGCTTTTCAACCGCTATGTCAATCTGCCATCGGCTGCACGTTGATCTGCTTCCTGAAATAAGGCGTCGAAGCGCTATGAAAGCCGCCACGCGGCTTGAAAAAATTTCGGCGCGGCGGCTTTTTAGTAGCGAGGCGATTGCAGGCATGATAAATTCTCGCCACTCCGAGTTAAATCAATTCTGAAAGCAGACGAGGGGATGGCCGCAGGCTCACACGAAGTCACACAACTGTTGCTTGCCTGGAGTGAGGGCAATCAGACGGCGCTCGCGCAACTGGCGCCGCTCGTCGAGCGCGAGTTGCATCGGCTGGCGCAAGGTTATCTGAGCAACGAACGGCGCGGGCATAGCCTGCAAGCCACGGAACTGGTCAATGAAGCCTACGTGCGATTGATTGATTGGAAGACGGTGCGCTGGCAGAACCGCGCACACTTCGTGGGAGTGGCGGCGCAGTTGATGCGCCGCATACTGGTCGATCACGCACGCCGCCGGCATTTCCAGAAACGCGTCGGCCATTGCCTACAGGTATCGCTCGCCAAGGCTGAGAACATTGCTGAAGAACGCAGCGTAGATGTGATCGCACTCGACGACGCGCTCAACAGTCTGGCGCAGTTCGATGAGCGCAAGAGCCGCATCGTCGAACTGCGCTTCTTCGGCGGCTTGAGCGAAGTTGAGATTGCCGGGGCGCTGAAGATTTCTTTGCGCACCGTGCAGCGCGAATGGAATCTGGCGCATGCATGGCTTTATCGCGAATTGAGCAAGGAAGCAAACGATGACGCCTGAACGCTGGCAACGCATCGAGCAGGTTTATTTCGCGGCCCTGGCGCGCACGCCTGACCAACGCGCCGCCTTGCTCGATGAAGCCTGCAAAGGTGACGAGCCGTTGCGTGCGGAAGTCGAATCCTTGCTCGCGGCGCACCAGCAGGGGAGCGGCTTTCTGGCCGAGCCGGCGCTCGAGTTCGAAGCCAAGAATCTGGCGCTGGACAGGCGCACCCCGGCGCTCGCCTTGAAAGCCGGCCAGGAACTGAGCCACTACAAAATTCTCTCGCGCCTCGGCGCTGGCGGCATGGGCGAAGTTTTTCTGGCGCAGGACGCCATCCTCGAACGTCGCGTCGCGCTCAAGCTGTTGCCTGTGCAATTCACCGAAGATGCCGAGCGCTTGCAGCGCTTCATCCGCGAAGCCAAAGCTGCTTCGGCGCTCAACCATCCGAACATCATCACGATTTACGAGATCGGCGAAATTCCTACGGCGCAGGGCCAGACGCATTTCATCGCCACCGAATTTATTGAAGGCGAAACCTTGCGCACCTGGGCGTTGGATGAAGAACAACGGCTGCGCCAGGCACTGAACATCGCCATGCAAATGGCCTCTGCGCTTGACGCCGCCCACAAAGCCGGGATCGTCCACCGCGACATCAAGCCTGAGAATGTCATGGTGCGGCCCGACGGCTTGGTCAAGGTGCTGGATTTCGGGCTGGCGAAGCTGACCCCGCAACCGACCGACAGCGAAGCGCGGACGCTGATCAAATCGTTGAATACGCAGCCGGGCATGATCCTGGGCACACTGCGTTATATGTCGCCGGAGCAGGCGCGCGGGCGCGGCGTCGACGCGCGCTCGGACATCTTCAGCCTCGGCGTCGTGCTCTACGAGTTGCTCACCGGGCAGCCGCTGTTTGCCGGCGACACGGACGCCGATATCGTCGCAGCCATCATCCACAAGCAAGCCCCACCGCTTGCCGAGCACTTATCTGGCGTGCCCGCGGAGTTGGAACGCATCGTTCAGAAGGCGCTCGCCAAAGAAAAAGAGCGGCGCTATCAGAGTGCCCACGATTTGCAGGCGGATTTGCAGGCGGTGAAGCAGGAGAGCGAATTGACGGCGCGGCGGGCGCGTTCCGGCCCGGTGACCAGAGTGAATCTGACGGCGCAGACTTCGAGCATGCTGACCGCGCCGCGCTTCTCGCTGCGGCAATTGCTGCTGGTATTAATCGTCGGATTGTTGCTGGTCAGCGTCATCGGCTGGCTCGTCATGGCGCGGCACGGCAACGTGGTCGAGACACCGCCGCTGGCGTCTTTGCAGAACGTCGAAGTGGTCAGGTGGGCGAGCCTGCCCGGAGAGGTTTATAGCACCGGCGCCTTCTCGCCCGATAGCAAATGGATCGCGTTTACTTCAAGCAAAAGCGGCGTCCGCAATATTTATGTCAGACAGACGGTGTCCGGCCAAGACCACCAGAGCACGAAAGATGAATTCACCAATGAATCGCCCATCTGGTCACCAACCGGCGAAGAGATCGCCTTCTTTTCCATTGAGCGGGGCGACCATCCCGGCATCTGGCGCATGCCGATGATGGGCGGCCCCCTGACTCTGCTCAAGGTGCTGCCCCTTGATGAAGCCAGCATACGCCTACTGCGTTGGTCAAAAGACGGCGCGACCATTTATTACGATTCGAAGCAGCAACTCTTCTCGCTCAATGTTCAATCGGGTGAGACCCGACCGATCACCCATTTCGACCCCGCGCAGGTCAGCGCCAGTTCGTTCAGTATATCGCCCGATGAACAACAGATCGCCTACATCACCACAGAGGCCAACGGTCACCGCAGCATCTGGGTTGTGCCACTGCACGGCGGCACGCCAAAGCGGATTGTTGATACCGCTGCGGCCAGCCGCAACACGGCCTGGCATCCTGACGGCGAGCGCCTGTTTTACAGTTCGAAGGTGGACGGCATCTATCAAATCTTCGTGGCCGACATCAAGGGGCACCAGCCTGTGCAACTCACCTTCGGCGACCGCGAAAGTTTTGTCGTCGATGTTTCAGCGGACGGCGCCAAGGTGCTCTATGGTTCTTCGGAAGAGCAGTCGGATCTTTGGGGCATCAGTCTGGCGAAAGCCAATGAGGAGTTCGTCGTCGCTTCAGACATCAGTTGCGAGCTATGGCCCGACATCTCGCCCGACAACAAAACGGTAGCCTATCAGGCGGTCAGGAACCTGAGCCAGGGAAATGGAATCTATAACGGCACGGTTCTGACCCAAGAGATCGGCGTCAAAGCGGAAGCGTTTGTGCTGGCTAAAGATGGCTTTCTGCCAAAATGGTCGCCCGCCGGCAAGCAGATTGCCTTTGTGCGGCGGGAGAACGAATCCTTCAGCCTCAAAACGATCAACGTGGCCGGCGGCGACGAGAAGACGCTGGTGACCGGCGGGCTGCTGCTGAACCCCTACAGCGTACTGCCTTACACGCGGATGGAGGTCAGTGATTTTAGCTGGTCGCCGGACGGCCATCAGCTCGGCTATTGCTTCAGTCAAGCTGGCGTGCAAAACCTCCGGCTGATTTCCGCCGACGGCTCGGGTGACACCCCCGTCACCAATAACCAGGATGCGAACTTGATTATCTATTGCCCGATCTGGTCGGGCGACGCCAAACGCCTCGCTTACGCGACCAGGCCGATCAAAATAGCGACCTTTGAGGACAATATCTATCGCTTCTGGGTGGTCGATCTGGAGACCAGGACGGCCAAACCGCTTGTGCAACTGAACGCCAATATCCACCTGCTGGGTTGGTCGCCCGACGATCAGGAGTTACTGTTTGCGCAGAATCTGCAAAAGGGCATCAGCTTATGGCGCGTCTCCGTGGTTACGGGCAAGCAAAGCCTCGTCGCCAGGGTGCCATCCGCAAAGTACTACAACGTTCACTTATCCCCTGACCGGCGACTGGTTGCCTACGTCTCGGATGAAGACGGCGAAGATAATCTCCGAGTCATTCCGGCTGGCGGCGGCATGGAAAGACAACTGACCGCCAACAAGGCTCCGCACCTCTATTTTTCCACTCTCGCCTGGTCGCCCGACAGCCGGGCGATCTATTACGGAAAGCAATCGCGCTACAGCTTGCTTTCGATGATCACCAACTTCAGATAAACGGAGGTCACTCATGTCGAGAAGAATGATGTGTTCAAGCGCGCTGTTGGTTTGCCTGTTCGGGCTGCTATGCCTGAACAACCCGCTGGAGGTGCGTGGCGCGCCACCGGCAGTCGCCGACCACGAAGCCGTCGCCGAACCATCCCCGCAAACGGTTGATTGCAAGGACCCCAAGGCCGTTGCCCAAGCAGTCTATGACAAGCTCAAGTCGGATAGTAATCTCAAGGATCAAGTCGAAAGCGGTCAGCTCAACGTGTTCTTCGATCCCACGACGAAAAGGATTACGTTGATTGGCTGGGCCGTCGCAGCGAGCAAGCAGCGCGGCGATAAGAGCGCGGTGAATCAAGCCAAGCGGTTGGCCGGCCTGGCGACCCATTGCGAAAGGAGCGTCAACGTCAAAAGGTTGGGAATCATCAAACCGCTGCAATGCAGTGACGGTGAGGTACCCTGTGGCCGCCAGGGATTTTGCGTTCCCGCAGGCACATGTACGCTGCCCCCCAGGACTCAATAGTCCGGAGATTCATTAGCTTGGAAGGTTGACATCTGCCATCGGCGAGGGGTCGCCACCTGACGGCGAGTCAACTCCGATTCGCGCCCCTGAACCGGCCATCGCCGGTCAGAGCCATCAGCGAGAGCGCCTGTCCGTAGCCCCGTCAAGTCGCCTGTGGCGCGCAAGCCTCGGCTCGCCACAGGGCTAATGACAGGAAGGAGGAGCATCATGAAGCAAGACGATCAGCGGTCTAAGAAAACGGATAGACGCCCGCTGGCATGGATGAGCCAGAACGAGTTGAAAGAGTCCATCGAAGAGATTGAAGAAGGCGCAATCCAAGAGGATAGAGTGTTGACTCAGGGTGAGCAGAACGAGATAAGCTATGCAAAGAAGATGCTCGCGGAAAAAGCAAGCGCGGCTAAAAGCGAACTGGAACAGGCGGTGGTGAAGGAATTTGGCCCGATCCAACTTCCCGCAGAGATACCTGTAGAGCGCATCCTGCAAGCGAGCAGAGAAGGACTGGAAAGGTTTAAACAGGAGTACAAGGCCGAGGGCATACGGCTCCAGGCGAAAGAGCCAGGCGGATTGTTCAAGAAAGGCGGCGTGAAACTATACATAGGGGACTTCATCAAAGAGATTAAAGACTATATTGGTGAAAAGCGCCGCAGGCCGAGAACCATCGGCGAGGTGGTTACACAGCTCCCCTATTTCGACTGGCGCTTGTCCGGGACGACGCCGAATGTCAGGAATCAGGGAGCGTGTAACAGTTGCTGGGCCTTCGCGGCGGTTGCTGCGTTTGAGAGCCGGCTGATGTATAACGCGATCAGACTGCGGGTGTTTAATAACCGAGAGACGAGCGCGCTCAAAGCCATCGGGCTTTCGGTTCAGGACGTGTTGGCCGGCATCACGGAGGGCGAGTGTCTGGGTGGAAATCATACCGATGCCTTCGACATGTTCGTCAACCAGGGCGGGCGCGTCCTGGATTTTAATGAAGACGGCGTGCCGATTGACGTCGCGCGAGAAACGGTGGGAAGAAAGCGGTCTCGGCTGGAGCCTGAGACACGGGTCAAGGCGATGGCCTGGGGATTTGTGTTCGAGCGCACACCGCTCAGGGTGCCGAACAGTGAGCGCGACATCCGCCAAATGAAAATCGCTTTGCTCAAATATGGCCCCCTGACGGTGCATCTCTCGATTGACGAGAACAAGCAATTCCAGACTTATAGGGAAGAGAAGTACAAGAAAACGGATGGCGTCTACGATATAGAGACGCCGGTGAAGGTCAATCATATCGCGCTGCTGACCGGCTGGGACGACGCCAGGAAGGCCTGGATCCTGCTCAATTCGTTTGGTCAGGATTGGGGCGGCCCATGCCTTGACATGGCCAAAGTCAAAGCCCATTTCCCATTCAAGTTGCACAACGTCAAACACCGCCCCGCGCGTGAAGGTGGCTATATGTATATCAGATGGGGGGTGAGCAACGTCGGCAAGATGGCCTCGTGGATTGAAACCCCGCTGCTCAATGAGGAATGGTTTGAAAAAGCCAGAAGCGAGCAAGCCGCCCGGAAAGCGGCAAAGCGCCGTCCGCCTGATTCCGTTCAGCCGTCAGGCGGCGAGCCAGCGGCTTCCTAACTATCACCGCCTCCGGTTATGAGAGGCCCGGCCATCGGCACGGCGTCAGACCTTCGCTGCAAGCTTTTCAAGAGCCGTTTAGCTTTGCGATGACCAGGCGGCGAAGAACTGCGGCGCGTGGCGCGGCAACTCGCGCACCAGCAACTGCTCGACTTCGGCTGAAGTCGCCAGCTTCAGCGCTTCTTTCATGAGCGCCGTGATGCGTTCGGCGCTGACGGCGCGCACGGCGTTCTTGACCAGTGGAATCGAGGCGGGCAGCAGGCTCAACACACGCACGCCGAGGCCGATGAGCGCCATAGCTTGAAACGGATCGCCGGCCATCTCGCCGCAGACTTCGAGCGGCACGTTGGCGGTTGCAGCGACGCGCACCAGATGCGCCAGGGCGCGCAGGATGGCCGGATGTAATGGTTGATACAAATGCGCGACGTTCTCGTTGGCGCGGTCGACGGCCAGCATATACTGCGTCAGATCGTTAGTGCCGACGCTCAGGTAATCGGCTTCGCGGGCGAACAGGTCGGCCATCAAAGCGGCTGCCGGCACTTCGATCATGACGCCGATGGGCAGTGCCGCATTATGCTCGACGCCGGCTTCGCCCATCTCCTGTTTCACCTCGCCGATGATGCGCTTGGCTTCGCGCAGTTCTGAAATCGTGCTGATGAGCGGCAGCACGACGCGCAGCTTGCCATGCATGTTGGCGCGCAGGATGGCGCGCAGTTGCGTGCGAAACATCTCTTCGACCCGCAGCGACAGCCGTATGCCGCGCAGTCCGAGCGCCGGGTTCATCTCTTCTTCATAACCTTTGAGGGTCAGCTTGTCGCCGCCGAGATCGAAGACGCGAATGCTCGCGCCGCCGTCGCCCGCCGCTTCTGCAAGCCGCCGATAAAGCCGGTACTGCTCATCTTCGCCCGGCAGCGCGGGCAGCCCCGCCAGAAAAATGAACTCCGAGCGATACAACCCTATGCCTTCCGCGCCGAAGCGCGCCAGCGCATCGATCTCGGTCGGCAATTCAACATTGGCGCGCAAGGTGATGCGCACGCCGTCGAGGGTTTCCGCCGCTTCTGTAGGCTTGATTACACGCGCCTGGCGCGCATGGTCTTGCTTCTGTCGGCGGGCGTATTCGCGCGCCAGCGTTTTATTCGGTCTGAGGATCACCTCGCCCGCCGCGCCGTCGATGATGATGGCTGTGCCTGTGCGGGCGCGGCGCGTCACGTCGTGCAGGCCGACGACTGCCGGGACGCCGAGCGCCCGCGCGATGATGGCGGCGTGCGAAGTGATGCCGCCGGAATTGGTCGCAAAGCCGAGCACGCGGTTGAAGTCGAGTTCCGCGACCGTCGACGGCCAGATGTCTTTGGCGACGAGGATGACATTTTCGCCAAGCTCCGAGAGGTCGAATTTATCGTGGCCCGAAAGGATCGTGAGCAGCCGCATGGCGACGTCTTCCAGGTCGCTGGCGCGCTCGCGCAGGTAAGCGTCGTTGACCTGCCGGTAAGCTTCTTCGAGGCGATCAATGACCGAGCGCACGGCCCATTCGGCGTTGACGCGGCGGCTGCGGATTTCGTTTTCGATTTCGGCAAGCAGGCGCTCGTCTTCGAGCATCAGCAGGTGTGCGTCGAGGATAAAAGAATGTTCATAGCCGAGTTCGCGCGTCAGCCGCGCTTTGATCTCCTGAAGCTCGGCGCGCGCCTGCTCGAAGGCTTCGTGCAGGCGGCGGGCTTCGCGGCGCACCTGGGCGGGGGAAACATCGAGGTAGTAGAACTGATGCCGCCCGCGTTCGTCGAGGCGTAGCACGCTGCCGACGGCGACGCCGGGCGAAGCGCCGACGCCGCGCAGTCTGACATCGCGGGCGCTAGAAGACGCCATCCGAAAGCTCCTCTCCGAATCTCTGTTCTACCAGTTCGGCGAGCGCGTTCGCGGCGCGCTCTTCATCTTCACCTTCAGCCCTGATTATAAGCCAGGTGCCGCGCGCTGCGGCAAGTAAAAGGACGCTCAAAATGGATTTGCCATCGGCGCGCTGTTCAGTATCTTCGCGAATCAGTTCAATGCGGCTGGTGAACTGTGTAGCGCGCCTTACAAGCCTTGCTGAAGCTCGCGCGTGCAGTCCGAGCCGGTTGCTGATGTGGATTCGTCGTTCTTGCATGGTTAGAGAGAAGGTAATGAAGTTCAATACTGCAACGCAAGCTGCAAGCCTGTGTCTCACTCACTCAAAGTGCGCGGATCGGTGGCGTCGCGCAGGCCGTCGCCCAGGAAATTCCACGCCATCACAGCGATGAAGATGAAGACGCCGGATGCCAGCATCCAGGGAAAATCGCTCAGGTAGCGCGGGCTCTGCGCGGCGCTCAACATATTGCCCCAACTCGCTTCCGGCTCCTGTATGCCGACGCCCAAGAATGACAGCGCCACTTCGCCGAGTATGTAAAACGGCACAGACAGCGTCGCCGTGACAATCACAAATGACAGCGTGTTCGGCAGAATGTGGCGGATGATGATGCGCGTATCTGTAAAGCCGAGGGCGCGCGCCGCCAGCACATACTCCTGCTCTTTGAGCGACAGTACCATGCCGCGAATGACGCGCGCTTCGGTCGCCCAGCCGTTGAAGGCCAGAATGATGACGATGATCAGATAAAGCTGCATCGAGCTTAAACCCGTGCCGAACATCTGGCGCATGATGAGAATGAAGTAAAGGCTCGGCACCGCCAGCAGCGCTTCGACGCCGCGCATCAGCAGAAAGTCGGTGACGCCGCCGAAGTAACCGGCGATGCCGCCGACGATCATGCCGATGATCATCGAGATCAGTATGCCAAGGATGCCAATCGACAAAGACACCTGCGCGCCGTAGAGTATGCGCGAGAAGATGTCCTGCCCGACGATGTCCGCGCCGAAGAGAAAGAAACGCCCCGGCTGATCGACGCCGAACAGATGCACATCCGAGCGAATCAGCCAGAGAATGTGATAAGGGCTACCTTTGATGAAAAGGCGCAACGGATAGCGCTTGGTGCGGTCCTCGTTGTAGACGGCGTGTTCGCCGGCGACCGGGGCAATGCCGTAAACGAATGGACGCGAGAGCTTTCCCTGCTCATCAAAAAAGTGTATGCGCGCAAACATCGGCGGATGAAACGGCAGTTCGTGATCGGCGTCATCATATTTGTATGGCGCGATGAAGCCGGCGAGCACCGCCGCCAGATAAAGCGCGATGAGGATACAGAGGCCAAGCATCGCCGTGCGATTGCGGCGCAGTTTCATCCAGATGATCTGGGAAGGCGAGCGCCCGCGCGCAGGCCGTGGAAGCGTCGTCTCATCGACCGCCGCGACTCTGTCGGGCGCGGCGGTCGGCAACGTTTCGACGACGGCTTCGCCCGGCGCGCGCTCCATGACGATAGGCTGTGCCTCCAGGGCGCGCTCGGCAGCCTCTTCGCGGCGGGCTTCTTCAAGTGTGCGGCGGTCGGCCATGATTAAAGTTATTCGAGGCGGATGCGCGGATCAATAATGGCAAGCAGCAGATCGGCAATCAAGTTGCCGATGACCAGCATCACCACCAGCATGGTGACCGCCGCCATCACCAGCGGCTCGTCTTTGTCGCGTAATGCTTCATAGACCAGCGAGCCGAGTCCCGGCCACGCGAAGATATATTCCGTCAGCAGCGCGCCGGCCAGCAGATAAGCCAGCGATAAACCGAACAGCGTCACCAGCGGATTGATGGCATTGCCGAGCGCGTGACGAAAGATGATGCGCCGCTGGCTCAAGCCTTTGGCGCGCGCCGTGCGAATGTAATCCTGCGACAGCGTCTCAATCATCTCGCTGCGCATCTGCCGCATGTATTGCGCCATGCCGAGGGTGCCGAGCACAATCGTCGGCAGCACCAGATGCCAGAGCGTAGCCATAAAGCGCTGCCAGCCGTTCATATAATCCCAGTTGATTTGATCGTGAATGCCGCCCGCCGGAAACCAGCCGGTCTTGGCCGCAAACAGGATAAGCAGCAGGGAGAAGAAAACGCTCGGAATCGATAGCCCGAAGAACGAAATGAAGCTGCACAGCTTATCAACCCAGCGATTGCGATAGACGCCTGCGAGCACGCCCAGCGGAATGGCCAGCGCCCACGAAAAGATCAGCGCCGCGCCCGTCAGCATCAGCGTGTTCAGCAGGCGGTTGCCGATTAGCGCCGTCACCGGCGCGGCGGTGACGAACGAATCGCCGAGGTCGCCGCGCATGGCAGGTTTCAGCCAGTACCAGTAGCGCTCGAAGACGTTGCGGCTGTCGAGGTGGTACTTCTGCTCCATGCGCTCCAGGTAGTCGTGCGAGATGTTCGGCTTGAGCCGCAACTCGTCGAGAAAGTTGCCGGGCGACAGCACCAGCATCGCCTTTGTAAAAAATGTTACAAAGATGATGAGCGGGATCGCCGCCAGCAAGCGCCTGATGAGAAAGGTGCGCATAGAGTTCAGGATTTAGGATTCAGGATTCAGGATTCAATTGATGAGTCATAGACTTGATGCCATACGCTGGCGAATTCGACGGGCTGCACATCTATCACGCCACGCAGCCCTGAATCCTGAATCCTGAATCCTATCTTTTAATGTAAATCTCTTCCGCGTTCCAACTGACGCGCGGAGCTAGAATGGACGGCAGCAGATTGCCAAACTTCTTTTTGAAGGCGACCGATTCTTTCTGTACGACGAGGTTGATTTCGGGCAGTTGCTCCGAATAGATGCGTTGTACTTCGGCGTACTCCTGCTTGCGCCTGGCCGCGTCCGGCTCGCTGTCTATCTCATGGACAAGCTGATCGATGCGCGCCTCCCAGTCGGTTGACGGCTTCGGCTGACTCGCAAAACACGCATGGCTCATCCCCGATGATAGCAAGGTATTCTTCGAGTTGGTCGGGCCGGGCGGCACGCCGCCTTGCCAGCCGAGGATGACGGCATCGAAGTTGAAGACTTTGGTGATCATGTCGTTGACGGCGCTGAGCGTCACCGCTTGCGTAGTCAGCCGTATGCCGACGTCTTGCAGATTCTTGGTGATAAAAGCCGCCGTGCGCACGCGCTGCGAATTGGCCGAATTGGTGTAGACGTTGAATTCGAGCTTGTGGCCTTCCGTGTCTTCGAGGATGCCGTCGCCGTCCGTGTCCTTCAAGCCAATGTCGGCCAGCATCTGCCGGGCGCGCGCCGGGTCATGTGGGTACTTCATCACGTCATCCGTGTACCAGGATTTGTCTGCCGGCGTGACGAAGGAGTAGAGCGGCTCGGCGCGGCCCGTGTAAACCGTGTTGGCCAGGCCTTCGCGGTCAATCGCATAAGAGACCGCCTGGCGAAATTTCACTTCGCGGAAGAGGCGTTGCTTCCACGGCGCAAGGTAAGGCTTATGGGTTTGCGGATTGTCCGCCGTATTCTGATTGAAGACAAGCCATTGCGTATCGGTAGTGACGCCGAGATCCTGCGTGCCGATGTCGGCGCTTTCGAGTTTCTTGATCTGCGCGTAATCTTCAGCGCGCACACGCGCCACCATATCGATTTCGCCGGCCTCGAATTTCGCCTGCACGGTGGTGAAATTATTGGCGATGATGAAGACGAGGCGATCCAGGTAAGGCAGCCGCTGGCCTTTCTTGTCGACCTTCCAGAAATAAGGGTTACGCTCCAGCACGACGCGCTGGCCGGGCACGTACTCCTTCAGCCGAAACGGCCCGATGGACACGATCTCTTCGGGCTTGTCGGTCAGCTTCATTACCTCGTTGAAGCGGCCTGCACGCCAGGCGCTCTCCCATTTGTGCTTCGGGATGGGAAAGAAGTTGACGATCTGGTCAAGGAACATGGCGTTTGGCGTATGTAATGTAAACCGCACCGTGTGGTCATCGAGCTTGTCAAGCTGAGGATAGATCGGCTTGCCGTCTTCCTGCGCGCCTTCTTTGAAGACATCGGCCAGGGAGTTGACGATGTTCGGGTCGCGTATGACATCCCAGGAGAACATGATGTCATCGGCATCAAACGGCTCGCCGTCCGACCAGCGCACGCCGCGCCGCAGGTGAAACGTCCATTGCTTGACGTCGGGCGAGGTCTCCCAACCAGTGCAGAGGCCGGAATCGAAATCGGCTGGATCGCCGCCGTTGCGAAAATCGATCAGCCAGCGAAAGACATGGTAGTAGAGCAGATAAGCGCTGTTCTCGTCGTTTGCGGTGATGATATTAAACGTTGCCGGATCGTTCTTGAGGTCGAGCACAAGCTGGCCGCCGTAAACTCCCGGCTCGCCTTGAAAGACGTAGGCGTCTTGCGGCACATCGCCTGCGAACGGCGGATTAGGCGTGCCGCTCGGCCCGCCGACGCCACCGGGCTTGCAGGCGGCGATGGTCATCAATCCGACGATCACCGCAAATACGAAGACCTTTTTCATCAATCCCCTCCTGATCGGGCCGCTTGCCTGATTTGCCTGCTGCACAGAAAAGTATATTAGCCGACCCTCGCTGTCAAATTAAGACTTTTATCCATTCAGCCCGCAAGCCGCCTACTGGTCTAGCGGGGCAAGCGTTACAAAATCCGCTTTTCTCTAAGTGTAATCTGCTGTATATAAGTGACTGGTTTCCAGATTGTTTGGGCAAAACGGATGACTTGCCAATCGCTTTGCTCTCATATGAGCCGAGCAAACTCGTGACCTGCATGACCTAACCGCAGAGTGTTTGAATGCCGAAGCAAAGACCAGAAAAGTATATCGACAAGTATGAAATACTTGGAGAGATAGGGCGCGGCGGCATGGGCGCGGTCTATAAAGCAATCCATTCGCACTTCAAAAAATATGTCGCCATTAAGGAAATCCTCCCTGACCTGGTCAATAATGCCGAGTCGCAGCGCCAGTTTGAACATGAAGCGGAAATTCTGGCGCAGCTTCCGTCGCATCCGAATATCGTTACCGTGCGCGATGCCCTGGTTTGGAACGGGCGATTCTATATGGTCATGGATTATATCGAAGGCGATGCGCTCAACGCGATTTTGCAGCAGGGGGCCATCGATCCTGAAACCAGCGCCGCGCTGTTGAGTCAAATCCTCGCGGGCCTGGAGGCCATTCACGGCGCGGGCATACTACATAGGGATATCAAGTCTAGCAACATACTGGTTGACCGCGAGGGGACGGCTTACATCAGCGATTTCGGCATCGCCGAACGCATGGGCAGACCGAGTGATTCTGAAGCGCGCGCGACGGCGAAATATGCCGCGCCCGAATTGCTAGATCAACGGCTGGGGCGTGGCGGCCTCGGTCAGCAGATCGATATTTACGCTGCCGGCATGGTGGCCTTCGAGATGCTGCTTGGCGAAAGGGGCTTTCGCGAATCATTCTCCGAGGTTTATAATGGCTCGCCTGCTGGTGTGGCTGAACGCTGGTTCAGTTGGCACACCAACATGGCGCGCACACTTTCTAACCTGAACGCGATTGATCCGTCGATCCCTGAACCGCTCGCAAGGGTTGTCGAGCGAATGCTGGCAAAAGACGTGAACATAAGATACCGAGACGTAGGTGAAGTTCGGCGAAACCTCGCCGCCTGTATGTCTGCACCACAAACGGAGCGTCACCGCCGTCCTCCGATAGATGATCCGACGATGCCCATAGACCGTATGCGCAGGGGCGGCGGCAGACCGGCTGATCCGGTTCCTGTTGATCGCGAGACCGTCGAAGCGCCGCCGGTCAACCGGTCTCAACGCCCGTCTGCCGCCAAGCCGTCCGGCCCGCTGCAAAACATTCCGTCCTGGGCGAAGTGGGCAGGCGCGGCAGCCTTACTGCTGGTCACGCTCAGCGTCGTGTTATTCGCCGTAACCCGCAACAGCGAAGGATTCACCTTAATCGTGAGCGACGCGCCACTGGGCAGCGAGGTTTATGTGGATGATGTTCGCCGCGGCATCACTTCCGCCAATGGCCGAATCTATGTGTGGGGTCTTAGAGCCGGCTCAAGAGACGTGCGCGTTTTAATGGACGGCAAGGTGCTTTATAACGACAAGGTGCTGGGAGAAAACGGTAAGCCGAAAGAGATCACTATGGCCAAGGTCGCGCCGCCGCCGTCCAACCTGATTGAGTATAGAGGGCCTATGGTGCTCATACCGGCGGGCGATTTCGAAATGGGCGACGACAATCATCTGCCTGACGAAAGGCCACGTCACAAGGTTTCCTTGCCCGATTATTACATAGATAAATTTGAGGTGACGAACCGCCAGTATAAAGAGTTTTGCGACACGACGGGCCGCAAGCCACCGGCAAACGACTTGTTCGATCCAAAGTACTTCGAGAACGATCCCGATTCGCCCGTGCTCGGCGTCAGTTGGGAAGAAGCCGCCGCTTATGCGCGCTGGGCTAAGAAACGTCTGGCGACTGAAGCGGAGTGGGAGAAGGCGGCATCCTGGGATGTGAAGACGAGCACCAAGCGGCAATGGCCCTGGGGCGACAGCCCCGAACCGGGCCACGCCAATATAGGCACAGATCGCCCGATAGCCAATGGCCAGGCTTCTGCCGATGTCAGCAGTTATGGCGTCTACAACATGGCGGGCAATGTCGGCGAGTGGGTTGATGATCTCTACAAGCCTTATCCGGGCGGCCCGGGCGCAAGCTCGTCTGATCGAGTCGTGCGCGGCGCCAGCTTCTTTGAAAAAGCGATTGACGAAGGGCGCACCACCCGCCGTTTTCATTTTCCAGCGGGAAAGAAATCCGTTGCTGACGATGTCTTTCTCACAGGCTTTCGCTGCGCCGTGACGGCTAACGATCCAGACCTTCGCGACTATCTGCGCGCACAGAAGTAGTCGGATTGACGAACACTCCGACGCCTCTTCCAACGCCTCACGAGAATAGGAGAACATCATGCGGGCTCGACTACTCAATTCATCTTTAATTCTGGTTGTGATGGCAGGGCTGTTTGCCTTACCCGTCTACATGGGGTTCCCCACGGCGCAGGCCGAAGACGCTCGTCTGGCGGCCAATCTCGCCGTCGCTAGGCAAACCCACTCCTTCAAAAAAGCCAAGTCGCCTGATTACGATTCTCATTCGATGAAGAAGGTAGCGGTCGTGCGCAAGCAGAAGAAACATCGGACCAAAATTGTCGCCCGTATCGCCCCTGTGCCGCTGCTTTCGCTGCAATGGTGGGTGATCGCGCAGGGCGAAGACAACCTCGGAGAGTGGACAGACCCGAACCGCATGTTTAGCAAGGATGACCGGATTAGATTTGGTTTTAAGGTCAACCAGCCCGGCTACCTCTATATCATTAATGAGAGCCTGGCGCAGAATGGCAAAGTCATTGACCCGCCACATATTCTCTTTCCGGCTTCGCAGGCGAATAGAGGCCAGAATGTCTTCGCTAAGAGAAATATAGAGTATATCGTGCCGACCTATTGTAAAGGAATCAGCGATCCGGATGATTGCTGGTTAGAGGTGAATGAGCAGGCCGGAAAAGAAGTGATCACGGTCATCTTCAGTCGCGAGATGATCACCGACCTGGCCGATCAGCTAGCGAAAGCTGATGACCAGATCAGTAAAACATTCATCGACCAACTGATGGCCGATACCGAGAAGAACCTCGAAAAGAAGCCTCTATCGCCCATCGATCTTAAGAGTCAAAAGAAGGGCAGTTCGCAAACCGATACCGTCTCCGGCAACTCGTACATCACACGCGTGACCAACAAGAACCCGAAAGACAATGAGGAGATTATTTTTACCTTCAACCTCAATCACCGAGATTGAAAAGGAGCAGTGGACCATGAAAACCAGAATCAGGTTGATCGTCGCCGCGCTTTTGGTTGCCGGCCTGATGCCGTTTGCGGGTTTGGCGCAAGGCACGCGCAAGACCAGCTCGCGCCGTGCGCATAAGAAACCACCTGCGGTAGTGCAGGCGCACGCCTACAGGGCGCGTGGAATCAAGTATGAGACCGAAGTCCAGCACGTTTATGATAGCGGCATGGCAGACGGGGTTAAGGTCGCCGTCTTCAAATATAAAAACGGCGATTGGACGGGCGTCAGTGAAGGGGAAACCTTTACAGCCGGGGACAAGGTCAGGCTTCAGTTCGTCAGCAACTTCGATGGCCATGTCTACATCCTCAACGTGAGGCCGAACGGCGGAAAGCGCGTGCTGTTTCCTTATCCTGGCAAGGGCAGCAACCTGGTAAGCAGCGGCGCAACGTATATCTGGCCTGAGATTGGCGCATGGGTCTTTGATAATGAGCCCGGCAAGGAAGTGCTTCAGGTGATCCTGTCGAAAGACCCTGTGGCGATCTACGATGAAGCCGTCAAGCGACCCAATGGCGACCTCGAAGAGTCTGCCGCGAATGCCGCTGCCCAGCTCGCTTCGGGCGGGCAGAAAAAGAAAGATAATGGATTCATCGCTCAAGACACGACACTGAGCGAACTCCCCGGATACCACGCCCGCACCCTAAAATATGTGGCCGGCAAAAAGAAGAACGAAACCGTCGCGGTTATTTCTAATCCAGAATCGACCGTGACACCCGGCAAGCTGGATACAAACCAGGTCGCGGCGCTTCAGATACAACTCGACCATCGTGAGAAAAAGTAGAAGTCCGGCATCGGGGCAGGCCGCGCTATAGGCATCTCTGTAAGGCAGATGGAGAAGCCGCGATCCCTGATCGCGCCGTGCGGTTTAGAACCTCGCTTGCTTGCTCGCCTGGCCCGCCCCCACGCACCGTGTCATTGAGTGAGCCGCCGCCGCACCGTAGGGCGAAGGCTTATGAGGCAGTCGAAAATGTCCATTCCTAATAAGCCCTGCTTTGTCCCATTAGCGGTTCTCCTGGTTTCGGCATTGAGCGTCCTGGCCGGCCTATCAGCCGGGGCGGGGTGCACGGCCTACGCGCAAAAGCCTAAGAGCCAATCGAACGTCGAGAAACGCGAAATGTCAGCCGAGGCTCGCGTCCGCATCCGCAAAGCGATTGACGCCGTGGGGCTGATTCTGGTGCGCAATGCCGGCGACCCCACAGACGCGGGGCCGCGCGCGCGCGGCTCTGCGGTCGTCGTTCGCCAGGATGGAGTGGTCGTCACCAACTATCATGTCATTACTCATGATCAATCAGATCGTTTGTTCGACGAAATATTCTTCATTCCGTCAAGCCGAAACGCGGCGCTGCCAACCAGCGCGCGCCGTTATCGTCTTGAGGTCGTGGTGATCAACAAAAGCAATGACCTGGCGCTTCTGCGTGTCGTGACAGAGAACCAGCCAGCCGCCCGTCTGCTCGCATGGCCGACGATAGAGTTTGGCAATTCACGCGGCGTTCAGTTGCTCGATGAAGTGATTATCATAGGCTTTCCCGAAAGAGGCGGCGCGACGGTTACGGTCAACAAAGGAATCGTCGAAGGGCAAGATGTTCTCGCCGACTGGATCAAGACAGACGCGCGCTTGATTCACGGCAACAGCGGCGGCGCAGCGGTTGACGGCGAAGGCAAGCTGATCGGCATTCCCACCAAAGTGATCGTTGATAAACAGCCCGTAGACAAAGATGGAGACGGATTCCCTGATGATTCTACAACCTTCGGTGCGGTCGGCTTCCTGCGCCCGGCTTACCTGATTCCGCCCATGCTGATGCGGCTTCAGACGGTCGAACTGGCTCGGAAAAATTCCGCCGTCAGCACGTCCAAGGCGCAGAAACCCAAGGCCGCTGCGGTCAAAAACGAGCCACAGAGCATTACGCCCGGGACGCTCGTCGTCGTGCGCGGAATCATTAAGTCAGCGCTTGACGAAAAGCCCATCGCCGGCGCGCGTGTCGGAGTCGTCGCGCTTGGCGTCCAGGAGGTGACGGCAAAAAATCTACTGACCTGGGGAGGCACGAATGCCGATGGCCAGTTCGAGATGAACAGACCTATGCCTCTGGGACACTACACGCTCAAGGTCAAGGCCATCGGCTACGAGGCTTTCTCAATGGATTTCGAGGTGGGGCAACACGCCGAGCAACTGGTCATCAAGCTCCGGTCTCCTTAGAGCGGTTGGCGAATGAATCCCATGTAGCGCAAGCTGTTAGCTTGCGTCCGGCACTGCGCAAGCT
>JBBWZK010000281.1:0-17948 GCA_039648975.1 Blastocatellia bacterium | reverse complement strand
CAGGAGACCTGATCAAACCTAGCAATCCTCCGGACGTCGGTGAGCAGGACGGGATGACAACCTATGTCTACTTGACCCCGAATCTGGATGCGGCCATTTGGGAGGCAGAAATTGCGGTCGACGAAGGTCCCGGCAGAGTTTATATAGTAGAGCCAATCGGCCAGATTGAAGATGCCTCCGACCTGACGGATCAGAAACCTCCAGGCCATCCGTTGATGTCATGTTGTTCTCGCGAGCCGTTGCGGGTCACAGGTGAAGTCACGGAGTGGCCTCTTTACCATGGAACTCGGGCTAACCTAAGGCCAGGAGACCTAATTAAGCCTGGCCATGCCCCTAACTTTGGCAATAAGGCTAGGACAACAAACTACGTCTATCTGACCCGAACTTTGGATGCAGCCACATGGGGAGCGGAGTTAGCTGTCGGTGAAGGCCCCGGCAGAATTTACATCGTGGAACCGACTGGCCCGATTGAAGATGATCCCAATCTGACGAATAAAAAGTTTCGGGGTAATCCGACAAAGTCATTCCGCTCCCGTGAGCCTCTACGGGTTACGGGCGAGATCACGGATTGGCAGGGGCATTCGACTGAAGCGCTCAAAGCCATGAAGGACGGCCTTGAACAACTTAAGCGACTTGGTATTGAGCCAATCGACGACTGAAAGAAGGCCACGACTGGGGCAGTGCTGCTTTTCATTATGGCAAAGATCCCAGAGAATATGATTACGTGGTGGATGATAGTGACTCTCTTAGCTATGATGATGGTGGTCACACTCTATGCGAAACAAAAAAGCGATAGAAGATAGAATAATCGTAAGGCTGCCTAACAACACGTTCCAGCGGAGGCCGCGAAGCGAAGTTCGCATGGTTTCTTTGAGTGCCGTTCGCGGCCCCGCTGAACTTGGTCGTTAGGCCCCCGACAAATCGAAGAGCATCGAGCTTACCGAATGGAATTCGAGCCTCGCCAACAGATTTAGGAGGAATTCAACATGAGTGACGACCCCAACAAACTGGTTGAGCTTAGTGGCGACGAAAAGGCCTTACTGGTGGAGAGAAAAGCCGCCTGCCCATTTATCGGCAGTGCCGTGGCGCAGGGCAACCTCCTCGTGCGGAACGACGCGAAGAACCCAGTTGCAAGCATCGAGGAGGTTAGAAGGCTGGGCAATACTGGCGGCGGTGATCTTGGCGACCTGCTCGTCTTGTTTGCGAGCGGCAATCACGCGTTCATGCGGGGTGACTCTGGAAAGCTGGATGAGCCAGTGCCGGGCGGCCTATTTTCACTGGAGTTCCCCGGCTCACAGGGTTCTCACTCAGGCCACAGTGGTATTCTCCAAGGCGACCCGAAGATGCCGGATTCAGGCCGACTGAGTCAGGCGGATTTCGCAAGGCTGACGAGCCAGGCGAAAGATGGTTGGATCAAACGGTCAGACGTTGGACAATTCATCGCAGAGAATCTGCTCAGGGACCCAAACTCCAAGGTGTTTGGGCTAAAGACGGCCACGCTATTGGCCGATGACTTAGGCGAATTCGTTGAATCCATCGGGTCAGCATTGATGACCAAACTCTTCAGCCTCGATGACGAGGCAGACACGGCTCATCGAGATATCGAGGAGAAACTCACCAAGCTTACAGGGGAGGACAACTTGGTCGGGTCCGCTGGGGAGTTTGGCCTGCTATTCGCCTTCCTCGCCAACAGACCCGGTGCCAGAGAAATCGAAGATGAGCCTGCGGTGGCCGTACAGGACTTGGAGGACATGTTTGTGAACAAGCGCCTTCCCGACGGATGGGAAACCTGGAAAAAATCACGCAGAGACTGGGTAAGAAATACTACAGGCTTGATGATCAGTGCGGGGAAGCGATACCATGCCCTCAAGCGGAGATAATGAGTCGCGAGTATTTCTGCGGAAACAACTGTGGGTCAGAGTAACATGAAATGGCCTAACAACTGCATCCTGCGGAGCGCGGACAGCGCGATTCTCGTGGTTCTTTCAATGCCGTTGCCTGCGTCCGCTGAACACGGGCGTTAGAAAGACAACCTATCAAACTTTCTGCGAACGGCTGCGCGCCTTTCGATCCGTGCCAGTTGGCGGCGCATAAAAAGCGATGACGCTGCGGGCCATTTCAATCACCTTGTCGCGCAACGCGGCGGGCGCGATCACTTCGACGCAGGGGCCAAAGCTCAAGGCATACTCAACCGCCATCTCTTCCACATCAAAGCGCACTTGAACTTCTATCCAGCCTTCCCGATCCGGCTCGCCTGTATGTTCAATGCGCGCGAAGCGGCCTGCGAAACCGAGGCGCGGAAAGACCTCTGGCGCGACCCGCAACGTCGCTTGATAACGCGGCAGGCTGGCTTTGAAGCTGGCCGCTGACGCTTCCCAGAAGGCCGCCAGATCGAAAGCTTTCGGGCGGGCGCAGGGCTCATCTAACAAGGTGGCTTCCGCGATACGCGATACGCGATAGCTGCGCAACGCGCCATCAACCGCCGCGACCAGATACCAGGCGCTGCCTTTGGCCACCAATCCCAAAGGATCAACGACGCGCTCGGCGGCGGCACACAGGCCGCGATCATAAACGAAGCGCAGCCTGCGCCCCCGCCACACCGCCTGCTGGATGAGAGGCAGGCAAGCAATCGATTCGTCAGCACGATTCCAGCCGCTGAGGTCAATGTATATGCGCTGGCGCGCGTATTCGGCATCGTCGCGGTGCGCCGCCGGCAGCGCCGCCAACAGCTTGATCAACGCCGCATCGGACGCCTTTTCAAAGCCGAGATCGGCCAGCATCCGCGAAGGCTGTATGAGAAAGAGCGCCTGCGCTTCGTCTTTGTTCAAGCCCGTCAGATTGGTGCGATATTCTTCCATCAGCGACCAGCCGCCCTGGCTGCCGCGCTCGGCGACCACAGGCACGCCTGCCATGCCCAGGGCTTCCATATCGCGGTGAATCGTGCGAGGGCTGACTTCCAGGCGAGCGGCCAGTTCGCGCGCCGTCACGCGCCGGTGAACCTGTAGCAACAACAGAATGGATAGCAGCCGATCCGCGCGCATAGCCCTTCACCTCTCCTCAACATTTCCGCATCGCGCCCAACTCTATCACAGATATATGACAAAGGGTGTCAAGTTTAATCATGCATACTCTTTTTGCATCGCCAAGCAGGACAATCATTGAATGACGGAAAGGAGTGCTCTATGCGTTATGGAATGATCATTTCATCAGGCAACGTGCGCGAACTGGTCGAGTTGGCGTGCGAGGCGGAGGCCGCCGGATGGGACGGCGTTTTTGTCGCCGACGCGCTCGGCATCGAGGCCAAAGGCTTCCCGGCTTCTCCGTGGTTCGACCCTTGGGTGGCGCTCTCAGCGATGGCCGTGCGCACAGAGCGCGTGCAGATCGGCACGTTGCTGACCCCGCCATCGCGGCGCAGGCCGTGGAAGCTGGCGCGCGAAGTGGCGACGCTCGATCACCTGTCGAACGGACGGGTGATTTTATCTGTCGGGCTGGGCGCGGCTGAAAGCGACGGCGGCTTCTACAAAGTCGGCGAGGCGATGGATTTGAAAACCCGCGCACGGCTGCTCGATGAAAGCCTCGACATTATCGCAGGGCTCTGGAGCGGCAAGCCGTTTGGTTACGACGGCGAGCATTACCAGGTTGACGAGATGACCATGCTGCCGCCGCCTGTGCAGCAGCCGCGCGTGCCCATCTGGGTCGTCGGCGTCTGGCCGAAAGAAAAATCCATGCGGCGGGCGCTCTCGTGGGACGGCATCATTGTGCAACGCTACGGCGGATCACCCGCCGACGGCAGGCTGAAGCCGGATGAAATACGCACCATCAAAGCTTACGTTGATGAACATCGACAAGCGGCGACGCCGTTTGACATCCTGGCGAGCGGCGCGACGCTCGGCAAGAGCCACAAGCGCGCGGTTGAGATCGTGCGCCCATACATTGAAGCCGGCGCGACGTGGTGGGTCGAAGAAGTATGGGGAAGCGATGAGAAGGTGCGCGCACGGGTTCGCCAGGGGCCGCCGCGTGCGGATTGATTCATAGCTCATCAAGAATCATCGGCTGGAGAGAACTACGAAAGCGGCGACCTGTCGCCGCACTCTATAAGCTGCAACGAATCAAGCGACGACGATGGCGTGCTCGCCGCGCGCCGTTACGCGCCCGATGATGGTGGCATCCGTGTAGGTTTCGCCGAGTCGCGCCAGCATCTCTTCGGCACGGGCTGCGTCAATAGCAATGAGCATGCCGCCGGCGGTCTGCGGGTCGAAAAGCAGGCTTGCCATCGGCTTGCTGAGGCTCGCGCTCAAGCGCACGTTATCGCCGACGTACTGGCGATTGGTGCGGTCGCCGCTGGTCAGCAATCCCTGCTCGGCCAGATCATGAGCGCCACTCAACAGCGGGACGCGCGCCGCCTCGATCTCTAGTGTAACCTGGCTTCCATTGGCCAGTTCCCACGCATGGCCGAGCAGTCCGAAACCTGTGATGTCGGTCGCGCCTCGCACATCGAACTCGCGCATCACTTCGGCGGCGCGGCGGCCCGCCAGCAGCATCGTCGCCAGCGCGGCGGCGGCGACATCACCAGAGGCTTTCTCGAACTTGATGCCGGTCGAAATCACGCCTGTGCCGAGAGGCTTCGTCAATATCAACGCATCGCCCGGACGTGCGCCGCGATTGGTCATGATCCGTTGCGGGTCTATGGTTCCCGTGACCGCATAGCCGAACATGATCTGCGCGTTATCGACGCTATGGCCGCCGAGCAACGCGACGCCGTTTTCGGTGAGCACATCCAGGCCGCCGCGCATCACGTCGGCGAGAATCTGGAAGTCGACGCCTTTTTTCGGGAAGCAGGTCACGGCGAGCGCCGTGATCGGCGTGCCGCCCATCGCCCATACGTCGTTGATCGAATTGAGCGCCGCGATGCGCCCATAATCATAAGCGTCGTCAACGATGGGCGTGAAAAAGTCTACGGTCTGCACGAGCGCCAGATCGTCGCGCACAAGGTAGACTCCGGCATCGTCGGCAGTTTCAATGCCAACCAGCACCTTCGCAGACCTTGGAATGTTCAGCCCGCTCAGAACCTGAGCGAGTTCGCTCGGCGCGAGTTTAGCCGCTCAACCGGCGCACGAGACCATCTCAGTCAATCGCATACATTCTCCTTGTCAAGTCGCGCGTCTCTGACGCTCTTGCGCTACACCTGCATTGTAGAAACAATTCGCGCCGCATGCCACTACCGCGACAAATTAGCGGCGCAAGCCTTGACAGGCAATGGTACAATGTTCGGCAGACAGCACCCGATTACGGTTATCTCAAACCCAGGCAGCCCTCAGCATCATGTCGAACAAAGACGCGGAAGCGTCCAGCCTGCTTCACCGGCAGCGACAGGTTTGATCCCGAACCTCAATATCGCAAATCGCCCCGCGAAACTCGGAGGTCGTCGTGAGCTTTTTCGGTCATGGGTCTGCGGTCATTTCAATCAAAGAGATTCAGCATGTTTATCCTGACGAGTGGGTAGCCGTCGCGGTGCTGGAAACCGACGCCGACGGCTTTGCCGCGAAAGGCGAAGTCCTGGCGCATGCCACGGAGGAACGCTTCGTCTGGTCGGCAATCCGGCTCGGCGACAGTGAAAACCCTGTATACGTCTTCTTCACAGGGGCGCGGCGCACACGCCCGGCGCAGCACTGAAAACCAACTTCGCACGCCACCTGATACAACAATCGCCAACCCGGCGAGTGACTGTCTTCTTGCCTGCCTTGATACTCGCAGACTGCACGCTCATCTTTTACGCTCCAGGGCATTCTCCTTTGTCGCCATGTGGCGCAATCTGACAGATTGCGCTACATATCGCGCCAGTCACCATAAAGTGCCTAGCTTCCCATAAAGTGCATTCTTTACAACTTTGCTAAGATAGTTATGAAGGCTGAAACGCCTGTTGCATTCAGGCTTCGTGAAAGGACGGATGAAGATGATTCAAACAATCAAAGCAGATGAGCGACACTTTTCCGACTTCGGATGGTTAAAAACCTACTGGCTGTTCTCGTTCGACAACTATTATGACCCGGCGAACGTGCAATTCGGTTCGCTGCGCGTCTTCAACGACGACATCGTCGGGGCGCAGAGCGGTTTCCCGACCCACCCGCATCGCGAGATGGAGATCATTACCACGGTGCTGCAAGGTGAGGTAACTCACAAAGACAGCATGGGCAATCACACGGTCATACGCGCCGGCGAAGTGCAGCGTATGTCTGCCGGCACAGGCATCACGCATTCGGAATACAATCTCGGCGACGAGCCGGTTCACCTTTACCAGATATGGATTCTGCCCGGCGAGCGCCGCTTGCCGCCGAGCTACGATCAGAAGCACTTTGCGGCGGAAGCGCGGCGCAATCAATTGTTGCCGGTCGCTTCAGGCCAGGGGTTGCCGGGCGCCGTGACCATGCACACGGATGCGACGATTTATCTGGCTGATTTCGACGCCGGCCACGAGACCGATTACGATTTGGCGGACGGGCGCGGCGCGTTCGTCTACGTAACCGGCGGCGAACTGCAAATCAACGATGCCAGGCTGGCGGCAAAAGAGCAGGCGCGCATTGAAGGCGAGCAGCGCTTGCGCCTGGCGGCTAACGATAAGGCGAGCTTCATTCTCATCGACGTGCCGCTGGGCAAGTAACCAGCCAGATCAGCGATGAATGCAGAGAGTCCCGCCTTTAGGTAGAAGCTTACGGCCACGAACCATTCCGCCTAAAGGCGGGACTCCCTGCTTGCCACTTCATCGCTTATCCTGACTTGCAATGGATTCCCTCTAAGCCAGCTCAACCCGTCGCCACGATGCGTGTGAACAGATCGAGCGTGATGTTGCGGCCCGTGATGATGGCGGCGACGCGCCGGCCTTGCAATCTTTCATCGCTGAGCGCCGCGATGCTCACGGCGGCGGAGCCTTCGATCATCAAGTGATCTTCGCGCGCGACGCGGGCAACGGCGCGGCGGATCGCCGTTTCCTCGACGACGATCATGCCGTCGATGAAATCGCGCGTGAGAGGAAAAGTCATCGAACCGGGCTCAATGTTGCCGGCCAGGCCATCGGCGAGAGTCTCTTCCTCGGCAATCTCGACAATGCGGCCTGCCGCGAGTGCCGCGCTCATCGTCGCCGTCGTCGCCGGCTCCGCGCCATAGACTTTGACGTGCGGCTGAAGCGCTTTTGCGGCAATCGCCACGCCGGCGATGAGCCCGCCGCCGCCGACCGGAACGATGAGAGCGTCAACGTCAGGCGCGTCTGCGAG
Organism: Blastocatellia bacterium; assembly: GCA_039648975.1. GTDB lineage: Bacteria > Acidobacteriota > Blastocatellia > UBA7656 > UBA7656 > DATENM01. Next base: position 10,680 of record JBBWZK010000281.1, on the reverse strand, counting down.
AATTTCAAGCGCCAGAGTTCCCTGCCCGGCGATCACCTGCGGGTCATTGTAAGGCGAAACGAATACGGCGCCGCTTTCGCTCTCCATGCGGCGTGCGGCGCGTTCGGCTTCATCGTAAGTTTCGCCACATTCGATGAGTGTGACCGGATAGCGGCGAATCGCTTCGACTTTAGCGCGCGATGCCGAGCGCGGCACGACGATACGCGCATCGAGTCCGAGCGCTTCGGCGCAGTGCGCCACCGCCAGCCCGTGATTGCCCGCCGATACGGTGAGCACGCCGCGCCCGCGTTCTTCTTCGGTCAAGCGCGCGAGCTTCGCCAACGCGCCGCGCAGCTTGAACGAGCCGGTCAGTTGCAAACATTCGAGCTTCAGCAGCACATCGCCGTTCAGTTCGCTTGATAGCCAGCGCGAGCGTTCGAGCGGCGTGCGCCGCGCAAGTGTCTGGATGCGCTCTGCCGCCTGGCGTATGTCATCGAGGGTCACTTGATTCATCATCTTTTATTCTTTCGAGCACGGCGGCGAAGAAACCGTCTGCGCCGCCGCGATGCGGGAAGGTTCTAACAAAGCCTTCATCGGTGACGAACTCAGCGGGCGCATCGGGCGCAAGCAGGCGCAAAGGCGCGCCGCCTTCGAGAAAGCGATGGATGACCGCTTCATTCTCTTCGCGCTCGATTGAGCAGGTCGAATAGACCAGTCGCCCGCCGCGCTTGAGCGTTGCGGTCGCACGTCGAAGCAGGCTGAGTTGCACATCGGCAAGGCGCGCGATGTCATCATTCGTGAGCCGCCACTTGATTTCAGGATTGCGACGCAGCGTACCCGTGCCCGAACACGGCGCATCAATCAAGACGCGATCAAACAAGGGTGCGCTTTCAAGCAGAGGCAGTTCGCGCGTCGCGTCGAGCGCAACCGGCGCGACCGATTCAATGCCCAATCGCTTGCAGGTCGCAGCAAGCGTCGCCAGTCTATGCGGATGAATGTCGCAAGCCATCACCCAGCTACTCGTGCCGGCGAGCGCCGCGATGTGCGAAGACTTCGAGCCGGGCGCGGCGCATAGATCGAGAACGCGCTCGCCGCTCGCGGGGTCGAGCAGCCATGAGACCAACTGCGACGCTTCATCCTGAATGTAAATTGCGCCACGTTCCGCCGCCTGCGTAAGCCTGACCGCCGGGCCGTCTTCGACGACAAACGCGCCGGACGCAATCCTCGACCGATGCAGGCGCAAGCCTTCGCTTTCGAGTTCAGCGATGACTTCATCCATTGGAGCGCGCCGCGTATTGACGCGAAATGCGGTGGGCGGCGGCTGATTGTTGGCAAGCGCCAGTTGCCGCGTTTCCGCTTCACCGAAGGCGGCGATCCATCGTTCGATCAACCAGCGCGGATGCGAAGTTGAAACCGCGAATCGTTCAAGCGGATCGTCGAGGCTTTCGCCCGGCGGCTCGTCTGTCTGGCGTGCGGCGCGGCGCAACACGGCGTTGACCATCGGCGCAGCGCTGGCGGCGCGGGCGCGCTTCACCAGATTCACCGATTCGTTGACGGCGGCTGACGGCGGGATGCGCGACAGAAAGCGCAATTGATAAAGCCCCATGCGCAAGGCAATCAACACCGCCGCATCGAGCTTCCTGATTGGCCGCCCACTGTAACACTCGATGAAGTAATCCAGCGCGCCTTGCCAGCGCAGCACGCCGAGCGCGAGTTCCTGCGCCAGCGCACGGTCTTCGCGCGACAGGTTGGTTTGCGGCAGCGCGGCGATGAGCGGCGCGGCGTAGGCATTTTCCGTATGGACGCGCCGCAGGATGTCGAAGGCGGCACGGCGCGCAGGACTGATTGCAGGTCGGCTTGGTTGGCGATTCACCAGGTGTAGCTCGGACTACTAGATCGGTTTTCACTTCCGTGTACGTGAAAGGCGAGGCGAGCATCTTTGGAGTGCGGTGACTGGTCACCGCTGTGCGTCGCCCTTATGTCACAACGCGGCGACCAGTCACCGCACTCCAAATGCTGCCGCTTGCCGTAGGCGTTGCGCCGGAATCGGGGTCACGCGGACGGGATGAATTCGTCGTCCTGCTGGCGGCGGCGTTCGGATGCGAGAAAGTCATAATAGCCGCAGCGCTTGCTGTCGGGATACTCGCGGCAGACGCCCGGTCGCGCGTGATAGATCGTGCAGCGGCGCTCGTCTTTGTCGAGAAACTGGCAAACCCGCTTGAAGATGTGATCCTTTTGATGGCGCAACACGCGCTCGCCGTAGGCGATCTTCGTATAGCGCTTTTCGGCCTCTTCATAGGCGAGGTCGAAGTGTTTGGCAAGCCGCGCGATATCGCGTTTCGTCACTTCTATGCGGTCATAGCTACAACAGTATGCGGGACACTTCAGACAATTGAAGAGCACGCGCAGTTCGCGGCCATTTTTATTTGCGCCGTTGTTTGGAACGCCGGTCGTCATAAATCAAGCGCCTTTGATATAAATTCTGATGGTTGATGCGGCCTGTATTCTAGCACGCCGCGACACAGGCCGTGAAAACAAATGCGTATACGAAAGCCCGGCGGCAGTCTGTCGCGCGATGACCTGACGGTCTGTCGATAACATAGGAGCCACCCCCGGCGGGATGGCTCCTATGTTCAGATTCAAATTGCTGATTGGCGTTTTAAGCTCGTCGATTAAGTCTCGTCCCATTCTTCTTCTTCTTCTTCCACCGCCACGTCAAGCTCGATAGGGTCGAGACCGACCACTTCCAACTTCGTGCCGCAATCGTCACACTCGACAACGTCGCCTTTATCGGTATCTTCGTCCACCTGAACCTCGGCCTCGCATTCGGGGCACGTTCCTCTTGGCATCGCGTTTATTCCTCCGTGATTGTCGCGCGTGACTTCCACGACCGCGCGCTGGTTGTTGCAACGTAAAATATCTAAATCCAAACGCGGCTGATTTGCAAGAACTCTGTCGCCGCAAAAGCCCGCTCTATAGTGAAGCGCAGCGGCAGCCTCAGCAACGCGCAACCGGCGCAATCTAAAACGCCGGTGAAACGGCAAAATGGCATATACCGCAAGCCGCAGGCTATGGAGTACGGTGACAGGTTTGTAATGCTCGCCTCATTTTTCTTTTGCCAGAGGCGCATCCGGTTTTTCGATGCGGCGGCGAGCGATCTCCGCTTCGGCGCTTTGCGGATAACGGCGAATGATGTCGCGATAGGCCTTGCCATCGTAAGCGTATCGGGTTTGCGCAGCGTCGAAGCGAAAGGCGATGCGCAAACGGCTGTAGCGATCAAGGCCGGGATCATTCAAATAATAAGCTTCGACGGTCGCGCCAGGCTGTTGCTCATCGAGCGTCTTCAAGCGGCGGCGGGCGTGTTGCGTCAGCGCAGCCGCAGCCCGTCCAGCCTCTTCGCCGAGCAAGAGCAAAGCGCGCGGCTGAAGGCGCGAGCGGCTGAATCGTTCCAGGAAAAGCTGGCAGAGCGCGATACGATCCAAGCCATCGCCGGTTTCCTCTATGACCTGCATCACGCGCTCGTCTTCGCCGGCGCGACCGGGCAGCGCAATCGCGCTCTGATGAATCCAGCCACGCGTTCGCCGCGTTACGGCAACACGAAAATACTCGGACCGGGCGCTTGTCGAAGAGGTGAGGTAAACCGTCCGCCCGATGCGCAGGCGTTTCAGAACCGGCGCATGAACATCCGCCGCCTGGCGCAGCGCCGAGAGTCTTTCGTCAATCACAAAGGCTCTGATGAAATGTGCGCCGGCAGGCTTGTCTTGCGCAAACCCTGGCATAGCGAAGGCGAAGAGAACGGCAACGCAAATTCCTGTGGCAATCGACATTCTGGGGTGATGCATGCTCAGACCTCCTGCGATATTCCTCTGCCATTTGAAGACGCAAAGCAAAGGCGAAACATGCAAAAAACTGCCGCTCTGGCAGAAGAATGCTCGGCCACTGATTAAGCATTGCCATCTCGCACGGGAATCATCAAGATTGCCGAGATGTCTTTCAACATCAAGCAAAAGGGACACTGAAAGGCGACACAGCGACGCGGGGACACGGCGACACGGCGATGATTGCCTTGTGATCGCGCGCTTCTTCTTTCTCCGTGTCCCCGTGTCGCCGTGTCCCCGCGTCTTCTCTTCCCGCGTCGCCGCGTCGCCTTTCCAGCGCATTGCGCGCCGAAAAGCTTGAAACCTGCCCTGTCTGTGCTAGACTAGCGCGTGCCAATCAGTTCAGGCCTCCAGACATTAGGCAGTCATTCGGATGGATTTCAAGCAATCAAGGATCAATGCTGTTGGGATTGGAGAATGAAATGGCAGACGAAAAGCCGTTCAACATCACCACCGAAGAGCGCCGCGCACAGGATCGCCGCACCGGCGAAGACCGCCGCCAGGCCGATATCGGCCCGCCGCCCGGCATGTCCGAACGCCGCAACGGGCGTGACCGTCGCTTGTTCGACCGCCGCGCGCAAGGCAGCACGACCGGGCAACTGCTGATCGAAGTGGGCCGCTTCGCCGCCGAGAACATGACCTTTCGGCAAAAGGGCAACAAGGCCGCCGCGCGCCGCGCTCGCAAGCATCTGTCGCTCATCATGAAACTGGCTAAACAGCGCCGCGCCGAGATCTCTGCCGAAATCAAAGGGCTCGCGCCGGGCGATACGGAAGCCGGCGACGACGCCGACACCGATGACAATGACGAATAACCGGCCATCGGTTTCTCGGCAAGCCGGCACAGAGTTTCTTCAAAGCGCTTTTGCTTGGATGTAGCGCAAGGCGGTTAGCTTGCGCCCGATTTCGCATCAACAGGCGCAAGCTAACCGTCTTGCGCTACAATTTTCGACTCAGGCTTTGCCAGACGCCGATTCGAGCCGGTAGCGCAAATCATAGTATTCTTCGAGCATGCGGTTGAGCGTCACGATGAAGGGAATCTGCATGGCCGCCGCATCGTCGGCGCGGCGTTCCATCTCGGCGGCCTCCGGCGAATCCGGTTCGACCGAATCGAGCAGTTCCATGACTTCATGAACGTTTTCGCCGCGTGGATGGCGGTGATAGCAGTAGCTGATTAACGACAGCGTCATCCCGTCAATGATCGATTGCACCTGTTCCCGATCATCGAGCGAGAATCGTCGCATTAAAAATGATTCTGCCGGCGCTTCGGTCGCTCTGGCAAATTCAATCACTTTCTGTTGCAGGTCTGCTGTTGGCCCGGCGCTCATACCTCTCATGAGTAAACGCTCGGCCCGCGCTTGTCAACCAGCGCGCGAAAAGAAAAGGCGACCGCACACCACCTGCTGACTCGTGCTTCCCCAACTGACAAAGCGCGATGTTCCTGCACACCAACCCTGTGTCCGGCGCAAGCCTGCGCCCGGCAGTTGCTGTAGCCCGCTCGCCGGCGTTTGCCGGACGCCGGCGGCCCGCCTTTTCGTCGGCGCTGGCCGTGCGCCGCCAGCCCTGCCTTTATCTTGCCGCGGCGCTCATCACAGGCATTCTCCTTGACCGCTGGCTCGCCGCGCCGGGCTGGCTTCTCGCGCCGCTCGCCGTCACGGCAGTCGCTTTGTCCGGGCGATTTATTTTTGTAAAGAAAGCCACACAGGCAACGCTGGCCTTGCTCGTCAGCCTTGCCGTCACGGGCGCGTGGTTATCCTTACAGGAGCGCGAAAATGTCCAGCCGACGCGCTTGAAGCGATTGTTTGAAGCGCGCGTCATCACGCCGGATGACCCGATTGAACTGACCGGCGTGCTGCTTGCGCCGCCGGAGCCTGCGCCCGGCGCATTCTTCCACGCCCTTGAAGCCGAAAGCCTGCGCGCACAGGACACGACGCAAATGGCATCGGGGGTCGCACGGTTGTCGATCTCGCCTGGCGATGACGAGGCGCGAGATGAATTCAAACAACTGGCGCTCGATACAGGTTCGCGGCTGCGCGTGCTGGTGCGTCTCGAACGAGCGCGCCGCTACAGCAATCCCGGTTCGCCTGACTTCAACGACTTTCTCGAACGGCGCGGCGACGATTTGAAAGGTACGATCAAAAGCCCGCTGCTCATTGAAACTCTCGGCAAAGCAACAACCAACCGCGCGCTGGCGTGGCTCTATCGCGTGCGACTTCGCTTGATGGAAGCGATAGAGGCCCGCTTCGATGCCAAGGTCAGCGGTACATTGAAAGCGATGCTGGCAGGCAATCGCTACTTTCTCGATGCACAGGTGACGGAACGTCTGCGCCAGAGCGCCACCTTTCACACACTGGTCATCGCCGGCCTGCACATCGGCATACTGGCGTGGGCGCTGCTCCGCCTGCGCTGGGATTTCTGGAGAAGCAGCGGCAAGCGTGCCGTTCAAGGGCACAGCATCGTGCGAACGCTTGCGGCAATCCTTGTGCTGTGGGCTTACGCCATCATGGTTGGGCTTGCGCCGCCGGTCGTGCGCGCGGCGACGATGCTGACTATCGGCGTGATCGGCCCGATGATCTTTCGTCGCGCCGCTTCGATCAACACGGTGTCGCTCGCGGCGTTTATCATGCTCGCACTGAAACCGGCCCTGGTGGCCGATCCGGGTTTTCAACTCAGCTTCGCGGCGGTCGCCGCCATCGTCGCGCTCGCCCTGCCGTTGATTGATAAGCTCAAGCAGATCGGCGAATGGCAACCGACATCGCGCACGCCGCACCCGCCGGTTTGCCCGCCTGCGGTTCGCGCCTTTGCTGAGATGCTGTTCTGGAACGAGCGCGAGTTCCGGCGCGACAGCCAGCGCTCGCCGATTCGTTATCGCCTGGAGAAATCCGTCGTTGCGCGATGGTTGAACCGGCTGCGCTTGCAACCGCTGGCGAGAGCCTTTGTGCTGCTCGTCATCACCTCAACGGCCATTCAGTTGGCGACCTTGCCGCTGATGGCGGTTTATTTCAATCGTGTCTCGCCCATCGGCATTGTGTTGAACGTTACCGCCGGACTGCTGACGGCGGCGTTGATGCTCGGCGGCCTTGTGGTGATGGCGATTGCCCCCTTGAGCGCGGGGCTGTCTGCTCTGGGGGTTGCGGCGGTCAATGCCGCGCACGATCTGCTGGTGCATTCGATTGTGCCGTTTGAGGGCATGGCGCTGGCGACCTTTCGCGTGGCGCACTATGAAGACTGGCACGCCTTGATTTATGCGCTCTACTTCGTGCCGCTCGCAGGACTGGCGATCTTACTGGATCGCTGGCGGCCCGTAGACGAGTTCTATCCGTTCGACCGCCCGCGTGCGGACGACGCGGCGACACGGCGACACGGCGACACGGGGAGAGAAGACGCGGCGACACGGGGACGCGGCGATGCGGAGAAAGAAGAAGAAGCGCGCGACCACGCGGCGACCATCGCCGCGTCTCCGCGTCTCCGCGTCTCCGCGTCGCCATCGCTTCGCGTCGCCGTGTCGCTCTGCCTGATGGCGCTGCTTGCTTCAATGATTGCCATCATTCGACCGGCAACCATTGCCCCGACCGGCAAACTGGCGATTTACTTTCTGGATGTCGGGCAGGGCGATTCGGCGCTGATTGTTTTTCCGCGCGGCACGACCATGCTGATCGATGCAGGCGGCGAACTGCAAATCGCCAGAGTAACCAATTTCACAAAACCGGAAGATGTCGAAACGCCAGGCCGGCAACCAGCCGTGGCGGCGTCGAACCGGCAAGCAAGCGATGCGGACGGCGATGCAGACGAGGCTCCGATCAATGACGATGGCCTGGCGATTGGCGAAGCGGTCGTCTCACGTTTCCTCTGGTCGCAGCGCCGCACACGCCTGGATTACGCACTGGCGACGCATGCCGACGCTGATCACATCGCCGGCTTCAGCGAGGTGATGAAGAACTTTCATGTCGGCCAGGGCCTGATCGGCCACCGCCCGACAGATGACTTTGAATATAAGCAGTTCGCAAGCGTGGTCAGACAAAACAGGATTCCGCTCGGCTCACTTGCCGCAGGCCAACGCTTCGACATTGAAGGCGTGAGAGTTGAAGTGCTCTGGCCGCCGCGCGCCACGTCTTTGCCGGTGACCTCTAATAACGATGATTCGGTGGTGCTGCGCTTGGTTTATGGCTCGGTCGCCATCTTGCTGACCGGCGACATCGAAGAGCCGGCGGAAGCGGCGCTCATCGCATCCGGCGTTGACCTGCACGCCGATGTGTTGAAGGCGCCGCATCATGGGTCGAAGACTTCTTCGACCGGCGCTTTCCTGGATCGTGTGCGCCCGCGCTGCGCGATCATCTCTGTCGGTGAGCGCAGTCGCTTCGGCCATCCGCACAAGATCGTCGTCGAACGCTATCTGTCGCATAGCATTCGCCTCTTGCAAACCGGGCGCGATGGCATGGTGACTATAGACACAGATGGCAGGGGCCTTGATGTGGGGACTTACAGAAACAATCGATGATTGGCGGCTGCTTTGATCGCCTATCATAAGGGTGAGTCGCTTATGCCGCCTGGGGTCGGACAATTATGCTTCCTATGCAGCTTAATTGCTTTTCCACAGCGACGAGTCGCTCTTTGGACGAATAGCATACGTGGCGACGTTGTGTTGCACTTTATAAGTACAAGCGACTCGATCAAGGTAAACGACCAAGGCTATCGCCGCCAATCCTTCATCGAAGAAATTCCCTTGCCTTGTGACTAATGGAAACGGAGGTGTCGCAGCCTTGCGTGTCTGTTTGATGTGAACAACACCAAAGGTAACGTCGAGTTCTGGTTTGTGTTACCGAATTTCGCTTGGCATAGTGCTTGCCAATAGCTTGCCGAAGACGCGGAGTTAAACAGGTCGGTTCAATCAAGCAAGTCGGTTCAAGTTTGTCGGTGAACGAAAAAGGGGGAGAAGGGGAGATGGTAGCGCAACTCAATTACTTCGGAGAGAGCTTAAGAGCAATCGGCGATGCTGACTATACAATGCTCGACCACAGCAGTAAATCGGAAGAATCTCTGGGATTCGAGCAGCAATTGCGGGCACGGGTTATCGGTCAGGACTCGGCGGTGCAGGCGCTGGCGCAGTTATATCAGGTTTATCAAGCAGGCCTGAACATGCCTGGCCGGCCCATCGGCACATTGTTGTTTCTGGGGCCGACCGGCACGGGCAAGACGCAATCGGTCGAAGCCACCGCCGAGATTCTCTTCGGCAGCCCGACCTCTTTCATCCGCATCGACTGCGCAGAGTTCCAGCACTCGCACGAGATCGCCAAACTGATCGGCTCGCCGCCAGGCTATCTCGGCCATCGCGAAACGCCGCCCATACTGACGCAGGAGCACATCAATAGTTATTACACAGAGCGCGTCAAGCTGACGCTGGTGCTCTTTGACGAGATCGAAAAGGCCAGCGATGCGCTATGGCAGTTGCTCCTGGGCGTGCTCGACAAAGCGACGCTGACCTTGGGCGATAATCGCCGCGTCGATTTCTCGCGCACCATCGTCGTGATGACCTCGAACCTCGGAGCGCGTGAAATGGAGAAGCTGACCGAGACCAGGCTCGGCTTCAGCCTGCCGTGCATTACGCCTGCCGATGTCATGAACAATCACCTGAGCAAGCTCGGCGTCGAAGCGGCGCGGCGCAAATTCTCGCCGGAGTTCATGAATCGCATTGATAAGATCGTCGTCTTCAAGCAGCTTTCTGAAGCGTGCCTGCAACAGATTCTCGAACTTGAATTACAGGCCGTGCAGCGGCGCGTGCTGGCGACCGGCAGCGGGCGGTTCATCCTACGCTACACCGAGCGCGCCAAGCAGTTCCTGCTCGTCGAAGGCACCGACGCCAGGTACGGCGCGCGCCCGCTCAAGCGCACGATTGAACGCAATATTGTCTTGCCGCTGTCGAACCTGATTGCGACGCGGCAAATCGGCGAAGGCGATGTTATACTGATTGACCTGGCGCAGGACGAGCAGACCCTGGTCTTCATGAAGCAGAACGTCGCCAGCATCTTTTCGAGCCGTTATGATTCGCCGTTCGGGCGCAAGCCGTCGCGGCAAACGAAGATTGCCTGAGTTGGCAAACCAGCGGGCCGCCGCCGCGCTTTGCCGGGCAGTTCACGTAGAACACCGAGGAAAGCGATGAATATTACTCAACCCGGAATGGATGCAAGCGAGCGGCAGAAGCTGCTGATTGTCGATGACGACCGCAACTGGACGGAGGCGCTGCGGCTTTTCTTTCTCGATAAGTACGATGTCGTGGTGGTCAACTCAGCCGCGGACGCGCTGGATAAGATTCGCTGTGACGCGCCTGACGCGGTCATCATCGATCTGGTGATGCCGACGATGGATGGCTTCGGCCTGATGCGCCGGTTGAGCGACGGAGCCGCCATGTCTGTGCCAATCATCTTGCTGACCGGCTGGAAGACCGCCGAAGTCGAGCAGTGCGCCGCTTCGTTCGGCTGCGCGGCAGTGCTCGGCAAGCCGGTTGAACCAGATGTGCTTGAAGAGGTCGTCGCAACGGTCGTCCGCAGCAAAGGGGCGAGAGTGGTTTCCGCTACCTGAATTCCCTTATAGCCGAGTTAAAGAGCCGCGTGCGTGAATCGCTTCCGCACGCGGCTTTCTCTTATGGCTGCGGTTCAATGAAGATGCGCCGGTTGGCGCAGTCTGCTTGCGAGTCAACTTGACTTTGCCTGCGTCGGCAGCGTATAACGACGGCTGCCCCACTTCATCAACGCGACAAATAAAGCTCGAAGGCTGGCAAGCATTTCGAGAGCAATTTCTCTTGGCGCTATCGGGGATGGCACTTTTAGGT
>JBBWZK010000269.1:0-15102 GCA_039648975.1 Blastocatellia bacterium | reverse complement strand
CCCCCTCACCCCCTCTTTCCTTCGCCGTGTCGCCGCGTCGCCGCGTCGCGCCTCTGCCTGCACGCCTGGCGGCTGGCGTTTCATCATCCGGCGACGGGTGAATGGATGGAATTCAGTGCGCCGCTGCCTGATGATTTCGCGCAACTGATTGAGGCGCGGCGCTCGTCATCTGTAAGTTGAAAAGAAAAGCCGGATTAAGGCAGCAGGATGCGCAGGGCGTTCTGAATCTCGAAGACGCGGAAAGGTTTGTTGAGGGCGGCATCAATGCAGTCGGCTTCCGCGGCGCGCTCGCTGGCGCGTTCCGCACCATAGCCGCTCATCAGCACCACCTTGGTTTGCGGGCGGCGCGCTTTGATTTCGGTGGCGGTGGCGATGCCGTCGGTTTTCGGCATCGCCAGATCCGTGAAGACGATGGCGAACTCGCGCTCCTCGACGAGTCGCAAGGCTTCTTCGGCGCTCGCCGCTATCGTCACACGATGGCCGAGTTCGACCAGCAAGGCGGCGAGCACGTTACGCACGTGTTCCTCGTCATCAATCACCAGCACGTCGACGCCGAGCACCGCCGCAGCGGTCAGCGCGCTGGCCGAGTGATAGTTCGGCATGCGAGCTATCGGCAAGAGAATGGTGAACACGGTTCCCTGTCGCGGCTGGCTATCGACATCAATGTGCCCGCCGTGCCGCTCGATGATGCGATAGGTTTCGCTCAACCCCATCCCCAGTCCCGACACGCCCTTGGTCGTGAAGAAGGGTTCGAAGATGCGCCGCTTGATCTCTTCGGTCATGCCGCCGCCGCTGTCTGTAAAGCTCAGGATGACGTGCTGATCATCCGCCGTGGCGCGAATCTCCAGCCGCCCGCCCTTCGGCATAGCGTCGAGCGCGTTGAAGATGATGTTGACAAAGACCTCGCGCAACTCCGACGGCTCGCCGTTGACCAGGATTTCCTCATCCGTCTGCCAGTCGAATCGCACATCATACTTGACGCCATGCGCCTCGGCGTCGTGCCGCCAGCGCGGGCGCGTAATGTCTATCGCATCGTGGACGATGTCGTTGAGGCGTATAGGCAGAAAGTCGTCCGTGCGCGAGCGGGCGCGCGCGAAGTTCTGTATGCGTTCGACCATGCGCGCCGCGTCTTTGGCCGACTGCTCGACGACGCGCAGGTACTTTTCCACTTCGCTGCCTTTGACCTTGGGAATGGAAAGCTGTGTATAGCCGAGCACGGCGGCCAAGGCGTTGTTGAAGTTGTGTGCGACGCCAGAGGCCAGTTGACCGAGCGCCCGCAGTTTATCGGCCTGTTGCGAGCGTTCCTGTTCGCGCTGCTGGTCGGTCACATCCCTGAGCAGCGCAATCGCGCCGACCAGTTGGTTTTGCTCGTTGAGCAAGGGCGAAGCGGTGATGGCCAGAAACACGCGCTTATCGTCTAAGCGCGTGTACCAGAGTTGCGCTTCGACGATGCGCTGCTCGCGCAGGGCCGTTTGCACAGGCAGATTTTCGAGCGCCACAGGCTTGCCGCGATCATCTGTGAACTGCTCCGCCGGCGCATAAGTTCTAACGATGTCGGGCGACTGTTCGGGCGACCCGAACATGACGCGGGCGCGGCGGTTGGCGCGAATGACCGCCGCCTGCGCGTCAAAGACCATCAAGCCTTCGGCCATCTGTTCGATGGCGGCGTTGAGGCTGGCGCGCTCGCGCTCGGCCTCTTCGCGTGCGCGATAGAGTTCCGTCAGATCGCGCGTGACCTGCACGACGCCGGTGGTGTGGCCGGCTTCATCCGTAATCGGATCGATGCTGACGGCGACCGGGTACGAACTAATGATACCCGGAGGCAGTTCGATGAAGGCGCGCTCGGCTTTGCGGCGAAGATTACAAACCGGACATGCCGGCGCGGCAACCCGGTCGTCCCTGCCGGTGTGTATCATCTCGGCCACCGACTGACTGCGGGCCTGTTCCGGCGTCAGCTCGTTGGCTTCGTAAAAAGCGCGGTTGGCGCGCACCAGGCGATCCTCGCGGTCGGCGAGCAAGACGTGATCGGCCATGGTGTCGAAGGTCGTCTGCCATTCGCGGCGCGCCGTTTCGGCTTCGTCGCGCGCCACCTGTTCGCGGTCGAATAACCTGGCATAAAGCTGGCCGATATGTTCGGCCTCGATGCGCGCCGTTTTTTCGCGGGTCAGCACTTCGTCGCGCTCCTGTTCGGCGCGCTTGCGAGCTGTAATGTCGGCTACCATGACCAGCGCGCCGATGAACTTGTCCTGGTCGTCGAACATCGGGCTGGTGGCGCAGATCGTCCAGATGGTTGAGCCGTCCTTGTGGCGCAAGCGATAATCGTGCTGCGCTTGATTGCCCTTGGGCAGGAGCGCAAAGCAGCTTCGGGCTTCCTGCTGATCGGCTTGGTCGATAAAATCATAGATTGAACGACCGGCCATCTCTTCGACCGTATAGCCGAGCATCTGTGCCATGCGTTGATTCAGGTAAGTGGCCTGCGCTTCGGTGTCGATGACCCAGATGCCTTCCTGCGCCGCATCGACGATGGTGCGATAACGCTGCTCGCTGCTGCGCAGGGCGTCTTTGGTTTGCCGCTGTCGCGTCACATCGATCATGATGCCGCGCAGCTTGACGGCCTCACCGTTTTCGACGACGACGGTAACGATGTCGCGCAGCCAGACGACCCGCCCATCGGCGGCGATCATGCGATATTCGAAATCATGTGCGACCCGGAGTTGCGTCGCCTCCTGGCAGAAGGCCAGCGCCCCGTCACGGTCTTCCGCATGAATGTGTTTCACCCAGAAGTCCGGCTCCTCAAGCCAGCGCGCCACCGGGTAGCCGAGCAGCCGTTCGGCCTGCGAACTGACGAAGTTGAAGCGGAAGGTGCGCGCGTCGACTTCCCAGACGATGCCTTCGACTTGATGCACCAGTTCTTCAAAGCGCTCTTTGGCATCGCGCAATTCTTCTGCGGCGGGCTGAAGCCGGGGAATGTCGCTGGCGGTGACCAGCACGCACGGCTCGCCGCCGAACTCAATCAGCAGCGCCGAAAACAACATGACCAGCGCCTCGCCGGTCTTCGTGGTCAGGTTGATTTCCTGATCGCTGAACGCGCCGGTTGCGCGCAGCAGGCGAGCGTTTCTGCGGCGTTCGTCAATCGAGCGCCACAGCAAATCGGCAACCCTTGTGCCGATTAATTCGTCGCGCGTGTAGCCGACGATCTGTAGCAAGGCGTCGTTGATTGCCAGGATACGCCCTTCCTTAAAAGTGATAATGCTGTTCGGATGTGGATTGGCATTGAACGCGACGGCGAACAGGTCTGCGGCCTCGCGCGGCCCTCTTGTCGGTTCGGATTTCATCATACGGCCAATCTATCCTCAATGGTCGCGGACTCGATGAGCGCGGTTCACGTCGCTTATGAAACCGGCTGCGATTGTAGCATTCGCTGTGGGTCAGGGCCAGAGAATCGCCGCACCGCATGGCTTTCCGATGCGCCGCTGCTCGTGTACGATAAGTGATGCGTGGAGCGTGAAACGTGATGCGTGATGCGTGAAAGTCACACTCGCCATTGATTGGCCCAATGCATTCAATCACGCATCACGTTTCACGCATCACGCTTACCGCATCACTTGAAAGAGGAGACCCGCTATGGGTGAAGAGTTTCAAAGCGATCAAGATTTTGCGCTCGGCGCTGCCGACTTCGCGTCCGAGCGCGAATATAAAATACATTGTCTGCGACATTCGACTTCGCACATCATGGCCGCCGCCGTGCAGCAGATCTTTCCCGATGCGAAATTCGGCATCGGCCCGCCGGTCAAAAACGGCTTCTATTACGATATGCAACTGCCGCGCGCGCTGACCCCCGAAGACCTCGAAGAGATCGAACGTCGCATGAAGCAAATCGTCAAAGAGGGGCGCGAGTTTCAGCGCGCGACCTGGGACAAGCCGCAGGCGCTCGACTTCTTCGGCGCGCATCATCAGGACTTCAAGCTCGAATTGATCAATGGCATTCCGTCCGACACGGTGTCGATTTACAGCATCGGCGAGTTCACAGACCTGTGCGCCGGGCCGCATGTGCGCCGCACCAGCGAGTGCAAACATTTCAAGCTCACCTCGATTGCCGGCGCTTACTGGCGCGGCAACGAGAAGAACCCGATGCTGCAACGCATCTACGGCACCGTCTGGCCGACGAAAGACGAGCTTGAAGAGCACCTGCATAATATTGAAGAAGCCAAACGGCGCGACCATCGCCGCCTGGGCCGCGAACTGGAACTCTTCATGCTGCATGAATGGGCGCCGGGCGCGACCTTCTGGCTGCCCAAGGGAACGGTGGTCTATAACACTTTGCAGGATAAGATGCGGCACTTGCTCAGGCACAACGGCTACGTCGAAGTCAAAGCGCCGTTGCTGGCCAACGAGCAGTTATTCAAAACGTCCGGCCACTGGCAGCACTACAAAGAAGATATGTTCATCGTCGAGGATGAGGAAGCGAGGGCGGCGCACAAAGAGAACGCTGAATTCGCGCTCAAGCCGATGAATTGCCCGGAAGCCATGCTCATCTTCGGCGCGAAACGACGCAGCTATCGCGAGCTGCCCTTGCGACTGGCGGAGCAGAGCGTGCTGCATCGCAACGAACGCGCCGGCGCGTTGTCGGGCTTGACTCGTGTGCGCCAGTTTCAACAGGATGACGCACACATCTTCGTCACCGAGGCGCAGATCGGCGACGAAGTGAATCGCTTGTTGAACCTGGTTTCGCGAGTCTATAAAGCCTTCGACATGCCGTTCCGTTTCGTCCTGTCGACGCGCAACCCGGAGAAGTACATGGGCGACGTGGCGGTCTGGGATAAGGCCGAAGCGATGTTGCGCCGAATGCTTGAACAGAGCAAATTGGAATACACCGTAGCCGAGGGCGACGCGGCATTTTACGGCCCGAAGATCGACCAGTTGGTGATGGACTCGCTCAAGCGCGAGCATCAACTGGGGACGATTCAGCTCGACTTTCAACAGCCGCTCAACTTCGACCTGAGTTATGTGAACGAGCACAACTCGGAGTCGCGCCCGGTGGTGATTCACCGCGCGATCTACGGCTCGTTCGAGCGCTTCATCGCCATTTTGATCGAGCACTACGCCGGCGCTTTCCCTGTCTGGCTCGCGCCTGTGCAGGTGAAAGTGCTGTCGATTTCCGAAAAGACGGCGGACTATGCGCGGCAGGTTTACGAGCGCTTGATGAACGAAGAACTGCGCGTTGAACTCGACAACCGCGACGACAAAATCGGCGCAAAGATTCGCGACGCGCAGCTTGAGAAAGTACCTTACATGATCATCGTCGGCGCAAAAGAAGCCGAAGCCGGCGCGGTCGCCGTGCGCTCGCGCGAGAAAGGCGACGAAGGCGCGGTGCCGCTCGAACAGTTCGTCGCGCGCATCAAGAGCGAAACGAGCTTTGATTATTAGGTGTCAGGTGTCAGGGGCCGGGTGTTGGGTGTCAGAGATATAGAGTGGTCTTTACCCGACCCCCGACCCTCGGCCCCCGACCCCCGTTTATGACACAGGTCATCCAGATCGATCCTGAGCAGTTGTATGATCAGGGAGATAAACTAGAGCGGGCTGCCTCAATCATCCGCAATGGCGGGCTTGTCGCTTTTCCAACCGAAACCGTCTATGGGCTTGGGGCCGACGCCCTGAATGAACAGGCCATTCAAAAAATCTTTGTCGCGAAAGGCAGGCCCGCAGATAATCCGCTGATCGTTCATGTCGGTCATCGAAAAGATGTCGAGCGCGTCGCTGAGGAGGTGAGCGACCAGGCATGGCAATTGATCGGTGAATTCTGGCCCGGCCCGCTTACCCTTGTGCTGAAGCGAAAATCTGAAGTCCCTGCATTAGTCTCATCGGGCTTGCCGACGGTGGCAGTGCGGATGCCTTATAACGGCATCGCTTTAAGCTTGATCAGAATGGCCGATACGCCGATAGCCGCGCCGAGCGCGAATTGCTCAGGGCGACCAAGTCCGACGAGCGCCGCGCATGTGCTTGCCGATCTCGATGGGCGCATCGAGATGATTCTCGACGGCGGCGCGACACACATCGGCATTGAATCGACGGTGCTTGATATGACAGGCGACGTGCCGGTGATTTTGCGGCCTGGCTGGATTACTGAAGGGCAGATTGCCGCCGTCGTCGGCGCGGTCGAGCGCGCCACGTCGCTTGATGAGTTGCAACGCTCGCCCGGCACGCGCTATCGCCACTACAGCCCGCGCGCCCGCGTCGTGCTGATCGAATCCGGCTCGCCAGCCTCGGTCGAACAGCTTTGTAAAGAACATCTCAAAACCGCAACGGTCGGCTTCATTGGCCACACGCCGTTGGCCATTGACAAGGTCAACTTTCATGCGATGATCTTGCAAGCAAGCGCCGCCGATTACGCCGGCAAAATCTATGCAGCATTGCGCCAGATGGATGAGCGCGGCGCGCAGCTTGTCATCATCGAAGGCATCAGTGAAGCGGACGAAGGCGCTGCCGTTATGGATCGCCTGCGCCGCGCTGCATCGGAGATTGTATAAGACTTGATTATCCCAACGATGCGATGACGGCGATCAAAGCCGACGAATTGAGTTATCATTGAGTTATGATGTAGACATCGCCGGCGGCCACGAGCGCCACGCTACGGCAGACCGAGAGACACCAGGAGACCTTATGCAAGCACTCAAGAAACCCTCTCTCACTGAAGATGGATTACAGTACGTTACCGACGCGCCTGAACCCGTGATCGGCCACCGCGACGTGAGGATTGGCGTCGAAGCCGCGTCGATCTGCGGCACCGATCAGAGCATTTATCAAATCACTTCGCGCCCTGGGATGCGCGACGAGATGCTGGCCTACAACGGCGGCGACGTGACCAGGTATCAGTCGATCATCATCGGCCACGAATTCTGCGGCGAGGTCGTCGAACTGGGCGAAGACGTTGATCCCGGACTCGTCCGCATAGGCGATTACGTGACCAGCGAAATGCACATCGCCTGCGGCCATTGCCAGCAATGCCGCACAGGCCAGCGCCACATCTGCATGAACATTCGCGTCAAAGGGCTGCATCTTGACGGCGCGTTTGCGCAGTACGTCGTCGTGCCGGCTGAGAACGTTATCAACCTCGAAGCCTTTGGCGGACGCACGGTCATCCCGCCGCGCTTCGGCGCTTTCCTCGACGCGCTTGGCAATGCCGTTCACACCGTCATGGAAGGCGACGTTGAAGGCAAGACGGTGGCCATCTTAGGCTGCGGCGCGCAAGGCTTGATGGCGACCGCCGTGGCGCGCACGCTGGGAGCGACACGCATTTACATCACCGATTATTCAAACCCGCAGGGACGTTTCAGCCCGCAACTGCTGGCCAGCCGCTTCGCGACGGCGCGCGAGCTTGGCGCGGATTTCTGTTACGACACCAACGAAGAAGTCGCGCCCGGCCAGCGGCAGGAGTTGTTTGAACGCGCCCGTAGCGAACACGGCGGCGGCATTGATGTGATCCTGGAGATGAGCGGCGCGGAGTCGGCTTATAACGACGCCGGGGGACTGGTGAAAAACGGCGGCCAGATTTTGCTCCTGGGGATCCCTGCGCGCCCGCTGCGCTCATTTGATTTTGGCAAGTACGCTGTGTGGAAAGGCGTGACCATCAAAGGCATCTTCGGGCGGCGCATGTTCGAGACCTGGTATGCGATGCTCGATCTGCTGGCGTCTGAAAAATCGCAAATGAAAGCGCGCCTTGAAAAGATCATCACGCGCGAGATGGTGCCGCTCGACGACTTCGAGCGCGGCTTCGAGATGGTGCGCTCACATCAAGCGGTCAAGCTGCTGCTCGCGCCCAATGGCAAATAGGGAATGCAGGTAGAGGCAGGCCGCAGACGCCCGCCCCTACCTGCGCGACAACCACTCTGGGACGACCACCGCAGGGTCGCCCCACATGGTAGATGCCTTTGAAAATCGCTCTACGGCGTGCCGCCACAAAGACCTATCACGTACCTGCCTGTATTGTCCGGCGTGTACAGATCGTTCACCCCAAATGATAGTGAGCGGGCCGGCACGTAGATCTGAAATGTATAGCGATGGTCGGGCCTATAAGCCGGCACCTGATGGTCAGGCATGAAGACCTCCGCCTTCTGTCCGTTGATTGAGAGCACCCAGTTGTAGGGCTCCGTCGGATGATAAGGCGTAATCGGATTCCCATCTCGGTCTGCGAAGACGTAAAAAGCATCGCTGAAGTCGCCGCCCGACGCCTGGCCAACGTCGTGAACGGTGACTGTATTTAAGCCTTTGTAGGTGAGTAAAGGCATGCCGCCAGTCAGTCCATCCCTAAAAAGGGCGATCACCCTCTCGCCATTCTGGCCACCTGACGGCACCTCAAATCGGGCAAAATTGACGCTGTCTTTGAATCCCGCGCTATTATACCCGCCCATCGCGTAGACAAAGTCGTTATAAGCTCCAACCCGCAAGCCGCTCGCCTGTTCGGGCAAGGAACCCGTCGCCTGCCACGGGTTGAGTGATCCGTCCTCTCGTATAGCTGCCTGGTAGATCGTCTGTCCGTTTCCGTCAAGCAGGTACAGGTAACCATCATGTTCGAACGATGCGTAGCCTGACATCGGTTGGGGTAATGAGGCAGTCAGAGCCCACGCGCCAACCGTGCCATTCGGGTTGGTCGCCGCATAATAAACGCGCCCATTGGGAGCCATAACATAAAGAAAACTGTCGTAGGCTACCAGAGTGTGAGATTGCATAGGCTCAGGTAGCGGAGTCGTATCCGTCCAGGAATTCAGCGATCCATCTGTCCTGACCGAAGTGAATTTGACAAAGTTGCGCATCCCCCCGGAGTTACCCCCGGCGGCATAGATGTAGCTCCCGTAGGCGGCGGCAGCAAAGCTCTGGCGGGAGGGGGAAAGCGGTGCCGTTATGGTCCAGGCGCTTAACGACCCGTCAGGCTGTATAGAAGCGTAATAGACTGCGGTCGCTCCGGCAGCGCCTGTGATCAGGTAGACGCGGCTGCCTACTCGCACGACGACGTGGTCATAAAACAGGCCAGGAAGCGGTGTAGTCACGGCCCACGAGCCAAGCGTTCCATCCGGGCGTATCCGGCTGTAATAAACTTCCGTCAGCCGAGTACTGTTGCTGCCTTGACCTCCGAAGATGTAGACGTAGCCGTTGTAAAAGACGAGTTGCTGCCCGCGATCCAGGAAAGGCGCGGCAGACGGCTGAGGCAGTCGGGTGGTTGGCGACCACTGCTCTATCTGCGGCCCGCTGGCCCCGCTCGTCGCCGGGATGGGCTCAAGTAAGAAGGGGTTATAAAAGACGTAACCTTTGCCGGGGTCGTCATTGTGATCGAAGATCATCTGGTTTATGTCGGAAGGATTTGTCGTGCCCCACCAGTTGCGCAATGCGGATACGTCATTCCCTGTAGCCATCTGATTGACAACCGAAGACTGGCACTGGACCGGGTAATGTCCGGGCTGTGAAAAGGCGGCAAACTCCATCATCTGTATCCAGCTTCGGGGCTCGTCATCTGACACAAATCGTATGTAGCGGCCTGACGCGGGCGCAAATTCGTAGACCGTCACCTGGCGATGCGCCCGCTCGGTCTCGGTTACGACGCGTACCTGTTCGCCGGCGAATGCGCCGGTCGCTGACACGTCAATGTGGTAGCGGTAAGGGAAATCATGAAGGTTGATGTAGTAAGGATAGATGACGACCTCAGCGACGGTCTTGAGTGTGCCCAGGTCGACCTGCCAGTAATCCCCCGGATTCAACTGGCCATCGGGCACCCAGGCGCTGTTGGGGTCAAAGACAATTCCATCGACGGCTCTGGCCGCCGTGGCGCTGCCTGTGCTTGCCGTCACCGGCTTATGGTAAGCCAGGTTATCGCTGACCGCGATGGTGTTCTCGCACACGAGGTTGTTATGTGAGACTTCGACCTGCGAACAGGAGCCGGCAAAGTCCATATTCCGACTGATGTTATTACTGATTTGATTGCGCGAGGCTGAGAACCAGGCGGTATCTTCGACCGTGAAGCCCGCAGTGTTGGCGGTAATCTCATTGTGACGGACGCGGTAATTGGCAGATTGGTAATTGCCTCCGCCCCACAACTGAATCCCTATCTGGTTGCGCGAGATGGTATTGCCGTCGATCTCGTTTTTCTGTCCGTGCTCGATTGCTATCCCGGCCTGGGTATTGCCGGTCACCTCATTGCGGATGAGCTGCATGTTATAGGAGTAGCCGAGCCAGAACCCATAACCGCTGTTATTGGCCTTATTCTTCTCGAATACATTGGCATCTGAGAAGGTACATTCGAAGGCGTTATGCGGAGAGAAAGAGCCATCGTTGCCATACACATAATTGCGGTTGCTGGCCCTGTCGAATCCATTGCCAATGAAAAACCCGTCGCCGCTGTGCGTCATGGAATTACTGATGATGCGGTTATCGTCAGAGCCTGAGACCAGCAGTATGCCGGCAGAATCTCCTGAATCCAACCCGTAGCGGCGTCGGTCGACGCAGTCATTGCGGTTGCCTCGGACCAGGTTACCCGTAGAGCCTGATAGACGTATGCCCCAGCAACTGTTCTGGCTACGTTCATTGCCTTCAGGCCCTGACGAGGTCGTGTTATCGAACACAATATTCGAATGACTGGCGATCATCTCCAGCCCCGTACTCTGGTCGGTAAGCAGATTTCCGCTCACGGTAGAAGAGTTGACACCTTTGAATAAGATGCCGCCTCCATATTCTTCATCGCGCCCTATGTCGAGAAATCCGGTGGTCGTGTCTTTATAGTTGCCGGAGATATTGGCGTTCGTGATCAGGACATTGGAAGCATTCTCGATGCGGATCCCGTACTTGAACCCCTGAATGGTTATATTGCGCAGTGTCAGGTTGGAGTAACCATTCATGACGATGCCGAAGCCGGTGAATCCGCCGCCAATCAGGTTGACTCCGGTTGCATCAATGGTGACGTTGTTTGCGGCTATCTTTATGATCCCGTCCCCGTTAACATCTCTGATCTGGTAATTACCCGGCTTTAGCCTGACGCTTCGCCTGATGACGAGGTCATCTCTGGGCTCGACCTCTTTAAACTCGCTCTCTTGTGCGCTGCCCGCTACGAGGAACAAGCTGGATTGTGAAACCATAGCGAAAATAAATATCATTAGGATTCTTGTGATGTGCCTTACTCTGATACGTCGTGACATTTCACACCGCCTTTCTTTCCTAAACTAGAGCGGTTTTCAAATCAGTGTGCCCATGTAGCGCAAGCTAACAGCTTGCGCTACATCCGATTGAAAACTGCTCTAGAAAACATGAAATTGATACAGGGGGTGCTCCTGGATATTTCGATAGTTGACCAACCTTCGATCTATCAAGGAGTCACCCTCGTACCTGCTTTGACCACATCTGTGTAACTTCTACCTCTCAACTCTACATGCGCAAAATCATGCCAAAACAGCTCATGCGATCTGGGGCTCACGCAAACGTGTTGGATTAGCTGGGAGTGTTCATCAAAGAGGCGGCGGGAAAGAAAAGGTGGGCAATACCCAATAAGGCGGCTCCTGGTCTCCAGACTGCGATTAGAAGGGCTCAATGCACACGGCGCTGTACATCGCGCATCACTTCACTCCAACGGTTTTAACTCGCCGAGCATCGTCGGAATCAACTCCGTCACCGTCGGATGGATGTGCATGGCGCGCTGGATGACCGTATAGGGCGCTCGCGCATACATCACGTCGAGTATTGAATGAATGACCTCGTCGCACTCCGTTCCTAAGAGCGACGCGCCGAGTATCGCTTTCGTCTCGGCGTCAACGAGAATCTTCATGAAACCTGCGGTTTCGCCCTTCTCGACGGCGCGACCGACGCGCGCCATTTCGCGCTTGCCGATCAACGCTTTTTTGCCGGATTGCCGCACTTCGCCTTCGGTCAGGCCACAGCGGCCAAGTGGCGGATCAATGTAAAGCGCATAAGCCGTGATGCGATCCGAGACGCGGCGCGGATCGTTGTCCAGCAGATTGGCCGCGACAATCTCGTAATCATTGTAAGCCGTGTGCGTGAACGCGCCCTTGCCATTGCAGTCGCCGAGCGCATAAACGCCCGCGACGTTGGTGCGCAGTTGATCGTCTACTTTGATATAGCCGCGCTTGTCGGTTTCGATGCCTGCCTTACCCAATCCTAAATCATCCGTGTTTGGCGTGCGGCCTACGGCTAAGAGCAAATGCGAGCCGACAACGCTTTTCTCAGGGCTGCTGCAATCGAGATTGACCGCGACGCCGTCGCCGTGACGCTCAACGCCGATGCACGAGGCGTTCAGGCGAATCGCGATGCCTTCATTTTCGAGAATCGTTTTGATGCCGTCCGAGATGTCCTCGTCTTCGCGCCCGATCAAGCGCGGCATCTTCTCGATGATCGTCACGCGGCTGCCGAAGCGACGGTACATCTGCCCGAACTCCAGGCCGATATAGCTGCCGCCGATGACGACCAGATGTTCGGGCAGAAAATCGACGTCCATCATGCTGGAGTTGTTCAGGTAATTGATTTCACTGAGGCCAGGCATCGGCGGATTGTAAGCTCGGCCACCGACGTTGATAAAGATGTGTTCGGCTTCAATCAACTGATCACCGACGCGCAGCGTGTGGGCGGATTCAAAGCGCGCGTGGCTTTCATAGACGGTGATGCCTGCGGTCGTCTTCAGCATTTGCTCGACGCCTGTGTTCGAGCGGCGCACGATTTCGTCCTTGCGCGCTTTGACGCGCGGCATGTCAACTTTGACTTCTTCGCCGATCATCACGCCGTAATCGGCAGCGCGGCGGGCAACGTGAGCGGCGCGGGCACTGGCAACCAGCGTCTTGGTCGGAATGCAGCCGTTGTTGACGCAGGTACCGCCGAAACGTTTGCGCTCCGCCACGGCAACGCGCCAGCCTGCGCCCGCCAGCCGCACGGCAAGCGACGGCCCCGCCTGTCCCGTGCCGATGATGATAGCGTCGTATTTTATAGCCATACGATGTGTCTCCTGTGGGTCAAAGGTGAGGGCTAAAGTATACACCCCTGCGCAATACCGAAAACGTTCAGCGGCGTGGCGGAGCAAGTCCTGATCCTTGCCCTTGCTGATGTAGAGCTTTGTAATGTCGGTCACTGTGATGCCTGCCGGGTCACGGCTGACCAGTTCAATTCCATCGTTTGCGCCAACCTCGCCCTCTTCGATGACCGAGAAATAAAAACCTGTGCGCAGGCTGCGCAGAAAGCGTTTGAGGATGTCGTCGCGCTGGAACTTCGCCGCCAGCTTGTAACAAGGCATGCGCGGCTGCGTCACTTGAAACATCGCCGAGCCGATACGGTAGCGGTCGCCGATGTGTACCTGATCTTCAAATAACCCTTCGCTTGTGAAGTTCTCACCGAACATCGCCCAATCGAATTGCCTATCGGGCAACTCATCGCGCCAGTAAGCATAGTGCTCCGCCGGATAAACATAGACGGCTTTTTCCGCGCCGCCGTGCACCGTGAGATCGGCCTGCCGGTCGCCGTCCAGATTCAACTGCCGCGCACGGATTCTTCCGGCAACCGGCGCTTTGAAAATACCTGTCGTGATCGAGCGGCCTTTATAGACAATCTCGCGCGGCAGGCCGACGTTGACGGAGATGAGTTTCATTGCTTGCCCCCTGGTTCATGATGATATGACGACACCGCCTGAGATTATTCCACAAAGCGCCGATGATCTCATCTCGCGCCGCGCCTGTTCGCCGGCCTGTGATTTGAACAAGCCGGGCTGCGCGAGTAAGCTGGATACATGAATCCCAACGAACTTTATTCGACGCTCGAACGCGAACTTGATCAGATCAAAGAAGCCAAGACTTTCAAGTACGAAGTGCCGCTCGAAAGCGAGCAGGGCGGCACGGTGACTGTAGACCATCACGAGGTCGTCATGCTGGCCTCGAACAACTATCTAGGGCTTTCAAATCATGCGCGCGTTAAAGAGGCGGCGCATCGTGGTCTGGATGAATGGGGCTACGGGCTGGCGAGCGTGCGCTTCCTGTGCGGCACCGAGCCCATACACCTTGAGCTTGAGCGGCGCATCGCACAGTTTGTCGGCTGCGAAGCGGCCATCCTGCACTCGTCATGCTTTGCCGCCAACGAAGCCTTCTTTGCGGCGCTGCTGGCCAACGACTTCGGGCAGAGCGGCTATCAGGATGTCATTTATAGCGACATGCTCAATCACGCCAGCATCATTGACGGCGTGCGCCTGTGCCGGCAGATTGCCAAGCCGACCGTCTCGCGCTTGTATCGCAGCCGCGACCTCGATCACCTGCGCGACATGCTCGCCGAAGACCGCGATAAGAATTACCGCATCAAGATCATCGCCACCGACGGCGTCTTTTCGATGGAAGGCTTGCTTGCGCCGCTCGCCGACCTGATACAGATCGCCAGAGAGCATAACGCGCTGTTGTTCGTTGACGAATCGCACGCCACCGGCGCGCTCGGCCAGACAGGGCGCGGCACGCCCGAAGAACTGGGCGTCTACGGCGAGATCGACATCATCACCGGCACCTTCGGCAAAGCATTGGGCGGCGCGTCGGGCGGCTTCATCGCGGGCCGCGCGCCGTTGATTGAATTCCTGCGCCAGAAGTCGCGGCCTTATACTTTCTCGAACACCATGCCGCCGTCGGTGGTCACCGGTTCCATCGAAGCGTTGAACCTGATTGAAAACGACCCCTCGATTGTCAACGCGCTGCGCGAGAATACCGAATACTTTCGCCGCGAGATCGTCCGCCTGGGCTTCACGATCATCGAGGGCCGCCATCCGATTGTGCCGGTGATGGTCGGCGAAGCGGCGATGGCGCAGGACATGAGCCGCGAGTTGCTCGGTGAAGGGGTTTACATCAAGGGCCTGTGGTATCCGGTCGTGCCGAAGGGCGAAGCGCGATTGCGCGCGCAGATTTCCGCCGCCCACACGCGCGACGATTTAGACCGCGCGCTGGCGGCTTTTCAGAAAGTCGGTCGCCGCCTCGGCGTGATTTCGTAGCCTGCCTGGTGTGATCCATGTAGGGGCGACCCTCTGTGGTCGCCCCAGATGGCAAGTCAGAAAATTTCCCTGTGTGATTCCGCTTTCCAATCTGGGGCGACCAC
>JBBWZK010000254.1:0-22953 GCA_039648975.1 Blastocatellia bacterium | reverse complement strand
GCGAATGCAAATGCACACCTTTGCAGATTCAGCGTTATGTGTCGAAGATCAGCGGCCCGCTGCTTGACCGCATAGACATTCACATAGACGTGCCGGCAGTAAAGTTCAAAGAACTGGCGAGCGAGACACCGTCGGAAAGTTCTGCCGAGATACGCGAGCGGGTCGTCCGTGCGCGACAGGTTCAAAAGCTTCGCTTCGCCGGCGAAAAGCTGTTGTCGAACGCGCAGATGTCGCCGCGCCTGATTCGCAAGCACTGCGCGATTGATGCATCATCAAAGGCATTGTTGGAAAAAGCCATCACGCGGCTGGGATTATCAGCAAGGGCTTACGACCGCATCTTGAAAGTGAGCCGCACGCTGGCCGACCTCGAAGGTAAAGAGCAAATCGACTCAACGCACGTCAGCGAAGCCATACAGTATCGCACGCTGGATCGCAACTACTGGACATAAGCCTGCAATGATTATAGGAATGTAAAAATGCTGATTGCTGCATCCTTCAACCGGGAGGGAAGAGGAGATTCAATCTGCCTGCAAGCTTGAACTGTTGCGCTTGCCAAAATACAATTCACGGCGATCTGACTATTTTCAGACCATTGGAGGTTGCCTTGCACTGCAAAACGCATCAGAGGGTCGCCGTCCGCTTCCTGTTCGTCTTTATATTCCTGTGTGCAGCTTCGGACATCTACGCACAATCATCGACGGCGCTGCCGCAAAAGTTTCCGCTCAAGAAGTCCGGCCTTGAGCTTGAACGGCGCACGCAATCGGGCTCGTTCTTCGATGTCGTGGGCCGGCGCTCGGCGGTCTTCGGCTATGAGAATCGCGCCATGGAAGCGTGGGTCTACCCGCTGAAGATACTCGATGACTTCACGCTGTCGTTCAACCTGCAAGGCTACCCGCTGGACGTTCACGGCCCCGACATCATGGTATCGATCAATGTGCGGCCTGAAGCGACGATCTTCACTTATTCGCACGCCGCCTTCACTGTGCGGCAAATCGTCTTCGCGCCGGTGGACGAGCAGGGCATCGTGATGCTGCTCGACGTCGATTCGGTTTTGCCGATGACCATCACCGGCGCGTTTCGCCCGAAGCTGCGCTTGATGTGGCCCGCAGGGTTCGAGACCGGTTACATCGGCTGGGACGAGGGCGCGCACGCTTATGTCCTCGGCGAAGAGTCACGCCGCTTTGCCGCATGGGTCGGCTCGCCCAACGCCAAAGAGAATTCGCTGCAACCTTATCAGGAAGAGCCGCGCGATCAGCCTGTGCGCTTTGTTATCGAAACCTCGCCCGCCGACATGAAGTCGCGCTTCGTTCCTCTCGTCATCGCCGCAAGCATAGAAGGCCGCGACAAGGCGCGCGCCACTTATGAGAAGTTGCTTACCAACGCGCAATCGCTTTATGACCGGAACGTCGACTATTACGCGCGGCTTGCGAACGACACGGCGAGCATCAGCACGCCCGACGACAAGCTCAACACGGCTTTTGCCTGGGCCAAAGTCGGCGTTGATAAAGGCATCGCGACGAATCCGCAGATGGGCACGGGCTTGATCGCCGGCTTTCGCACGTCGGGCGAAAGCGAACGGCCCGGCTTCGCATGGTTCTTTGGCCGCGATTCGATGTGGACGACACTGGCCATCAACTCGTATGGCGACTTCGCGGCGACGCGCACGGCGCTCGATTTTCTAAAACAGTTTCAGCGCGCCGACGGCAAAGTTCCTCATGAAATTTCGCAGAGCGCCGCATTCATTCCCTGGTTCACCGATTATTCTTATCCGTGGGCGAGCGCCGATGCGACGCCGCTTTACCTCATCGGCCACGCGGATTACTGGCGCGCTACGGGCGACACCGCGTTCATTCGCAAGAACTGGGAGTCGCTGCTGAAAGCCTATCGCTTCACGGCAAAGACAGACACAGACGGCAACGGCTTGATCGAGAACACAGGCGTCGGGCATGGCTGGGTCGAAGGCGGCGCGCTCTATCCGCCGCACGAAGAGATCTACATGCAGGGCGTCTGGATGGAGGCGCTAAGCGGTCTGGCTGAGATGGCCGAGGCGGTGGGCGATCAAACGATTCCTGCGGAGGCTCGCGCTGCAATTGAACGCACCAGAAAGGCGACCGAGCAAACTTACTGGCTCGCGCCGCAGGGCTATTATGCGTTCGCCACCAATCGCCCCAAGTCCACACCAAGCCAGGCCGAAGCCGGCCCAAATCGTGAGCACCGCCAGGCGCGTCTCAACGAACTCGCCAAAGTTACCTTGATCGATGAAGACACGGTGCTGCCGGCGGTGCCGCTCTGGTGGCGGACGCTTGACGGCGCGCATGCGGATGCGGAGATCGATCATCTAGGCAGCGGCCAGATTGCTACAGACTGGGGCGCGCGTATCATCTCGAATCGCAGCCGCCTCTACGATCCGCTGTCGTATCACTACGGCTCTGTGTGGCCGCTGTTCACCGGCTGGGCGTCAGTGGGCGCATACCGCTACGGTCGTCCATCGGTCGGCTATCAAGCCCTGATGGCGAATGCGCTGCTGACTTATGCCAACGCGCTCGGCTATGTCACGGAGTTGCTGTCGGGCGATTATCAATCGGCCTTCGGTCGGTCGTCGCATCATCAGGTCTGGTCAGAAGCGATGGTCATCTCGCCGACAATTCGCGGACTGTTCGGGCTCGAAGCGCGCGACGGCGGGCGCACGTTGCAGTTCGCGCCGCAACTGCCGGCGGATTGGGACAGGGCGAGCGTCAAGAACTTTATTGCCGCAGCGCGATACGATCTCGCCATAGAACGCGCCGGTGGTCGCGCCACCGTTCGCATCAACGAGCGTAGCGCCGGCGGCAATGTGCGTAACGCCGAGCGATTCGTCGTCGGGCCGGCGTTTCCGCTCGATGCGCAAATCAAATCGGCGACGGTCAATGGACAAAATGCGAAGTTCATTACACGGCAGGCAGGCGATGTGCAGTTCGCCGAAGTCGTCGTCGAGAACCCGACGGCATCTACCGAAGTGGTCTTCTCTTACGCTGAAGGCACAGAAGTTTATGCCGAGGCGCAGCCGCTCGTGGCAGGCGCGACCAATCAAGGTTTGCGCATCCTGCGTGTGCGTGCCGACGCGACGGCGTTGCGCTTGACGGTCGAAGGACTCGGCGGGCGCAGCTATAAGGCAAGCGTGCGAACGCCGAAGCGGGTTGGCGAAACCGATGGCGTGACGGTCAATGACGCGAGCGGGCGCGATACGCAATTAACGATACGCTTCGCAGGCGCGGCTAATGCTTATGTGCGGCGCGAGTTGATTCTGCCGCTGACCGCAAGAAGATAAGAGGGCTGACCCTATGACAGGAACCAGAACGGTTGTGATGGTGTTTGTAGCAATGCTTACTCTTCAAAGCGGCGCGGTTGCGCAGGAGATGAAAGCGCCGCCACGCATCGCTCCTGATGAGCGATACAAGGCCGACATTCTACTGATTGTCGCGCACCCCGATGACGAAACGATGATCACAGGCTATCTGGCGCGGGCGATCTACGATCAGCACAAGCGTGTGGCGGTCATCTACGGCACGCGCGGCGATGGCGGCGGCAATACAGTGGGCGAAGAGCAAGCCGCCTCACTCGGCGCGGTGCGCGAGATCGAAGCGCGGCGCGCTTGCGCGTCAATGGGCATTCTGAATGTCTGGTTTCTGAATGGCCCGGACACGCCGGGACAGGATGTGCTGCGGTCGCTTGAAACCTGGCATCACGGCGCGGCGCTCGAACAGATGGTGCGTCTCGTGCGGCTGACGCGGCCTGAAGTCATCCTGACGTGGCTGCCGGTTTACGTCGTCGGCGAAAACCACGGCGATCATCAAGCGGCGGGCGTCATCGCTACCGAAGCCTTCGATCTGGCAGCCGACCCGACGGCCTTCGCAGAACAAATTGCGCCGCCGCGCAACCGGCTCAACATCAGCAATCTCACCGAAGGCTTGCGCCCTTGGCAGCCGAAAAAACTCTACTACTTTTCGGACGCTTCACATGCCGAGTTCATTAACGGCAAAGGGCCGCAGTATGCGACAACCGATCTGTCGCCTTCGCGTAATCTGCCTTACTTTCGTTTGTCGGCGGACGAATGGCGTTATCATCTGACGCAGGGCGAGGTGTCGCAGGTCGCGGGGCAGGCCATCGAGTCGGGCGACTTTCATGAGTTGCAACAGCCTGAGCGCTTCATCTTCGGCAAATCGCTGGTCAAAAGCAGTGCGACCGACGACCTCTTTGCGGGCGTTACGGCGGATGCTGTCGCCTTCGCGCCGGTGCGTGGCTATCGGTCAGGCGAACGCGCCGGCATTGCGGTCGAGCTTGGCGGCCCGTGGGCGTTTTATCGCGAGTTCTGGCGGGCGCATAACCTTGAGCCGCTTGCCGATCTGCTGGCCCCGGAAGCGGGCGCGCAATCCGGCAATGCCCTGATCGTGCCGCTGATTATTCGCAACGACACCAGCGAGGCGAAAGAGATCAAGCTGGCGACTTTATTGCCCGCCGGCTGGACAGAACGCGCGCGGTTCAATCTCTTCACGATTCCAGCGCACGAGAGTTATCCGCTGCAAGTTGCCGTTGTGCCATCAGGACAGGCAAAGCAATGGCAGGAAGTCTCTTGGAAGGTCGAGGCGAAAGATACACCATCGGCGATGCTGAAGCTGCGTGTGTTCACCGCCGGCGGCGGCTTGCCGCAATGAGGTGAATGTTACTCTACAATCGCGATTCGATCTAACTCCCTCGGATCACGCGCTCAAGAATCTCAGGCTCAATCGCCGGGGTAGCGCCCGTATGCGAAGCGACGGTTGCGCCGAGCCGGTTGGCTGCTTCGCTGATGACCGCCAGCGGCGCGCGGTTCAGATAATGATAGGCGAGCGCCGCCGTGAAGGCATCACCCGCGCCGATGGTGTCAACCACTTCGATGGCAAACCCCGGATGCTCGACGGCTTCGGTCTGGCTCACCAGCAAGCTGCCCTGGTTGCCACGCGTCACGCAAACCAGTTCGAGCGCGAACTCATTGAGCAGTTGGCGAGCCAGTTCGGCTTCCGAAGACCCTGAAAGCTTGAACATCGCGGCGGCCTGCGCCAGTTCGTGATGATTGATCTTAGCGAGGCGAGCCAGAGCCAACGATTCGGCGATGAGTTCGCGTGTATAAAAAGACTGGCGCAGGTTCACATCAAAAATGCGCAGCGCGCCCTGGCGCGTCGCTTCGAGAAAGCGGCGTATCGTCTGCCGCGAAGTTGGCGACCGTTGGGCCAGCGATCCGAAGCAGACTGCATCCGCCGTCGCGGCTAACGCTTGCCATTGCGGCGTGAATTCCAGATAGTCCCAGGCCACGTCTTCGGTGATGATAAAATCGGGCTGGCCGCTGGCATCCACCTGTACGGCAACGGTGCCGGTTGCGCGCGTCTCGTCCTGTTGAATGAAATCAGTAGCCAACTGAAGCTGACGCAAACGGGTCAGCGCCCGTTCGCCAAGCTGGTCGCTGCCCACGCGGCTGAGGACACAGGCGCGATTGCCGAGCAGGGAAGCGTGATAAGCGAAGTTCGCCGGCGCGCCGCCGAGTTGCTCGCCCGTGAGTAATCTATCCCACAAAAGCTCGCCAAGGCCGACAATCGTATACATGGCCGCTCGATATAGCGCAATCTAATCTTCAGTCCAATGGTGTACCGGCAGCGAGAGAATCGGATAGCGCTGCCGCAGTTCGTCGACGCGCCCGGCATATTCGCTCTTTGGAAAATGACCGGCCTTCAGCTTCGCTTTCAGCGCGCGAATCTCGTAGACGTAAAGGTCATTGATGAAATCGCGGATCAACTCAGGCGGCGTGTCAGCGTGCGGCGCGACGCCATGACGCGCCAGTTCGTGCAACACACTTTCACGATAATCGAATGACATAGATTACAAAGCGAATTCTCTCCTGCAAGAGGCTTACTTCGCCGGTCGTATAATTGTTGACCCTCGCCATGCGGGGACATTCTACGACTCAGATAGAAGGGAAGCCAGCCGCCAGTGAGCAAAGCAGGCGAAGATAGCGGGAATCATCAGCCTTGTAGGGGCGAAATGCGTATAGAAGTGTGTAGCAAAAAGAACTCCATCTCCGTAGGAGCGCAATGTTGACATATCGCCCCTACGGGGCTTGGGCTTTCTTCCTCGCTTGTCACTATAAACATTGCGTCCCTACGGGACTGGCTTTAGATTGCAGAACCAGCCGAGCCGTCAGCCTCAATACTTGATGCCTTTGCTGGTCAATTGCTTTTTCAGCGATTCGGCGACCGCTGTGTCAAAGCCGTTCTGCGGGCCGGATTGTTTCTTCCGTTCAGCGGCGATGAATTCGTCGCGCTGCTTCTGAAGCTTAAGAATCTCTGCGCGCAGCCGTTGGCGGTCGGCGAGCCGCTTTTCAATCTCCTTCTTGCGGGCTTCCGAATCGAGCTTGCGCAAGTCATCCGGCAGGTCTTCATCTTTCACGGCATCAAGCTTCAGCGAGCCGTTTTCCAGACTGGTCAGCAAGTCGCCCGCATAAGCTGCCGAGTTCACTGCTTTGTTGACCGCGCGATCTGCTGCTGCGGGCGCCGGAGCGCTCGTCGCGACGGAGGATTCCATCGCCGCTTGTTTTTCACTTGCCTCTGCGCGATAGCGAGCGCCTGCCGCGCCGCTGCCGCCGCCATACGCCACATAAGTCGCGCCGAGTATCGCGCCCTTTTCGGCCATCTCTTTATCGTAAGGCGTCGCGATGGCCTGCACGCCGCCGTCCTGAGCGATGGCGAAATATTGCCCCTCGCCGCGTTGAGCGATCATTTGCCACGCGGGTTGCGTCTCCGGCAGATTGCCGCATTGAATGGTATTGACGATCATGCCTGCCTTGACGGCGGCGGCGGTTGTCGTCACAGTGTCCGGTTCGTCTTGATAATCATTGTGTGGCGGCGCATCGCCAACCAGAAAGATGATCTGGGCGATGCCTTGCGCGCGCGGCGACCAGCCGGCCTTATGCACGCCCTCGGCAAGCGCGCGCCGCACGTCCTCAGGCGTGTCGCCGCCGCCCGCCGCGCGATAGCTCATCAGCGTCGCGTAGACTTGATCGAGGTCGTTGGTCAACGGTAGAACTTTGGTGACGTACTCGTCGCCATGATCTCTGTAGGCTACCAGGCCGACGCGCACGGCGGGATGCGAAGCGGACTGCATCACTTCGTTGACGATGCCCCAGATGCGCTGCTTCGCGCCTTCAATCAAGCCGCCCATCGAGCCTGTCGTGTCGAGCACGAAGACCATCTCCAGCATGGGCTTGCCGTTTGTCTGACCTGGGACTTGTTCTGGCGGCTCTGGCAGCGGCACAGGGGTTGGTGAATGAGCAAAGCCGGCCTGGATGACGCCGATGCCAATTGCAAATGTGACAAGCCCAATGGCAATGCCAAGTGTTAGCTTATTCATAACGCACACCTCTCATCCGAAACATTGCGGCGCTCGATTCTCTATTGATAGGTTGAACGTCCGCCGACCAGGAGCGTTCCATTGCTTGATGATCCCGGCGAACATTGGCCGGGCGCTCGCAATTACGAATGATATTTTCCTTACAATCTCTACACGGGTTCGCGATGCACATGAAGGGAATGCCGGGACGGTGAAACCTTGCTGATAATATCAAAAGAAAGGCAGGCACAGATCATCCACGGCATGATAAACTGGCGCAAGGAGGAAACCTTATGAGTAATGACGACCCGACCCGGCGGCTGGACGGGGAGTTGCCCGAAACTCCACCAACCCAGCCGACGATTGACACTGTATTGCAGCGCATCCTGGAGCTTGGCACCCGGTTGGAGCAGAAAATAGATCAATCCGAAGAACGTCTGCGGCAGGAGATCAATAAGAATTTCCGGGAGATGGAATGGCGGCTGGATGTAATGAGTGTGGACATCAATAAACTTCGTGCGCGCATGATGGATCTGGAAACAAGCGTCCGACAGTTGGACGCCAAGCCTGCCTGAGCGCACCGCAAGGCTCTGAATAAGATAGGCCAGGCGAGCTTGAAAATCACTTGGCTACCTTTCGCGGCAATGACGCAGATCAACACTACTTCCCCACTTCCCCACCCATGTTCGCTTGACTAAAAATTGAAAAGCGATACAATCGCGCGCATGTCGCAGGACTTTAGCCCTGTAATCTTTTTAACTTTTGCAGAAGTGAGTTGAACCACATGCAAAGCGCCCCGCAGAATTCGCCGATTGATTGGCTGGCGCTGACCTTCGTCGCCGGCATCGGCTCGCGCACGGCGGCCATGTTGATCGAACGCTTCGGCTCGCCGTCGGCCTGTTTTGAAGCGAGCCCGTCCATGCTCGAATCCACGGGCATCCGCCGCGAATCCATCGATGCGCTGAAGTCCGGCGATGTGCGCGAACAGGCTGCCGAGCAGTTGCGCAGACTCGAAGCGATGGACGGCGAGGTCATCACCCTCAGTGATGCGCGCTATCCGCGCCTGCTGCGCGAAACCTTCGACCCGCCGATTGTGCTTTACGCGAAAGGCGACATCACGCGCGCGCTCGCACAGCCGGCGATTGCCGTCGTCGGCTCGCGGCATTGCTCGACCTATGGGCGCAACGTCGCCGAGATGCTGGCGCGCGAACTGGCCGAGCGCGGCCTGACGATTGTTTCGGGCCTGGCGCGCGGCATCGATTCGGCAGCGCATCAGGGAGCGCTCGATGGGCGCGGCTTAACCGTTGCCGTCATGGGCACGGGACTCGATTCGATCTATCCGAAAGAGAACCAGAAGCTCGCCGACCGCATCGTTGAGAGCGGCGCGCTGTTGACGGAATTTGCGTTACAATCGCCGCCGCTGCCGCAACACTTTCCGTTTCGCAATCGCGTCATCAGCGGCATCACGCTCGGCGTGCTGGTCGTCGAAGGCGCGGAGCGCAGCGGCTCGCTGATCACGGCGCGCATGGCGATGGAGCAGGGCCGCGATGTCTTCGCGGTGCCCGGCAACATCACCTCGGCAAAAAGCTTCGGCCCTAACACGCTCATTAAAGATGGCGCGAAGCTGGTGCAGACGTGGCGCGATGTCGTCGAAGAATTGCCCTTTGAAATCAAAGCCACGATCCTGGCCGCCGAACGCCCGGAAGGCAGCCACGCGCAGTTGAAATTCGATGAAGTGGCGCTCTCCGAAGCCGAGCGCGCGGTGCTGCTGATCCTCCAGGATGACGCCGCGACGCCGATTGATGAGTTGATTGCGCAGGCTGGCCTGGCGCGCGGCGATTTGATGAGCGCGCTGTTGACCCTTGAGATGGCGGGCCGCATCAAGCAGCTTCCGGGTAAGTCTTTCGTAAAGAAGCTCTAAGCCGATTTCGCCGGGCAGGGCTTGGAAGCGCTTACTTGACACCGTAGAAAAGCCGACGCTAAAGTGGATTGTTTGAGGGTTGGGTTAGAAAGTTGACAATCAGAGCCGTCTCTTATTGAGACGCGGGTGTTGATAGATTATGGCAAAAGCACTGGTAGTTGTTGAATCACCGTCGAAAGCGAAAACCATCAATAAGTATCTCGGAAGCGAATACACCGTGCTGGCTTCGGTCGGCCACGTCAAGGATTTGCCCAAGAAGGGCATCGGCATCGATTTCGATAATAACTTTGAGCCGACCTACGAAGTCATTCCCGGCAAAGAGAAAGTCATCCGCGAATTGAAGGCCGCCGCTAAAAACGTCGACACGATTTACGTCGCTACTGACCCTGACCGCGAAGGCGAAGCCATCGGCTGGCACATCAAGGAAGAACTCGAAGGGCGCGGCAAGAATAAGAAGACCGTGCGCCGCGTGCTTTTCAACGAGATCACCAAGTCGGCGATACAGGAATCGTTCAGGCATCCGACGGACATTGATGAAAACCTCGTCAATGCGCAACAGGCGCGGCGCTTGCTCGACCGCATCGTCGGCTATCAGGTCTCGCCGTTGTTGTGGGACAAGGTGCGCCGAGGCTTGTCTGCGGGCCGCGTGCAGTCTGTGGCTTTGCGCGTCGTCGTTGAACGCGAACGCGAGATTCAGGCATTCATCAAGACCGAATACTGGACGATCACGGCCAATCTGGCGGCCAAGCTGCCGCCGCAATTCGACGCACGCCTGCTGCGCATCGAAGACAAGAACGTCAAGACGACAGACTTCAACCCGTCATCACCTGATGCCGCAGTCGCCGATTATGGCGTCAAGAAAAACGAGATTCACATACGCCAGGAAAGCCAGGCGCGCGAACTGGTCGCCGACATACAGAGACAGCGCTTCGTCGTTTCTTCGGTTGCCACCAAAGAGAAGAAGCGCAATCCTGTGCCGCCGTTCATCACCTCGAAGCTCCAGCAGGAGGCTTCGCGCAAGCTGCGTTTTCCGGTGAAGAAGACCATGCAAATCGCGCAACGGCTCTATGAAGGCATCGAGATCGGCTCGGAGGGCGCTGTAGGCTTGATTACTTATATGCGAACCGACTCGACGCGCGTCGCTGACATGGCCATTGGCGAGGTGCGCGACTATATCGGCGGTCAATATGGCGCGGAATACCTGCCCGAAAAGCCTGTCTTTTATCGCTCGAAAAAGGATGCGCAGGACGCTCACGAAGCCATCCGCCCGACTTCCGTGATGCGCAGCCCCGATCAGATGGCGGGCTATCTCGGCAAAGATGAACTGGCCTTATACAAGCTCATCTGGCAGCGTTTCGTGGCCTCGCAGATGATGCCGGCGATCTTCGACCAGACGACGATTGTCATCAAAGCGGGCGAGCGTTACCTGTTCCGCGCCACCGGCTCGGTCGTCAAGTTCAACGGCTTCCTGGCGGTCTACGAAGAAGGC
Organism: Blastocatellia bacterium; assembly: GCA_039648975.1. Taxonomy (GTDB): domain Bacteria; phylum Acidobacteriota; class Blastocatellia; order UBA7656; family UBA7656; genus DATENM01. Next base: position 12,148 of record JBBWZK010000254.1, on the reverse strand, counting down.
AAGGACGAGAAGGACGAAGAGGACGAAGAAGCCGAACACAAGCTGCCGAAGGTGGAACAGGGCGAAGAATTGAAATTGAAGAAGCTTGACCCTGAGCAGCACTTCACCGAGCCGCCGCCGCGCTTCACTGAAGCGACGCTCGTCAAGACGCTCGAAGAGAAGGGCATCGGGCGGCCTTCGACTTACGCCTCGATCATGACGGTGATACAGGATCGCGAATACGTCGAGCGCAAAGAAGGGCGATTCGTGCCGACAGAGCTTGGCTTCATCGTCAACGACCTGCTGGTGTCGAGCTTCGACGATCTGTTCAACGTCGAGTACACGGCGCACATGGAAGAGGAACTCGACGAGATCGAAGAAGGCAAGATGCAATGGACGGCGGCGCTCGCCGAGTTTTACGAGAAGTTCACTAAAGACCTCGCCGCCGCTAAAGAGCACATGCGCGATGTTAAGCGCCAGGAGATCATCACCGACGAAGTTTGCGAAAACTGCGGCTCGAAGATGGCGATCAAGTTCGGGCGCTATGGCCAGTTCCTTGCCTGCACCAACTATCCTGAGTGCAAGACGACGCGCGATATTTCCAAACCTCATGATGAGTTGAGCGAAGAAAAACAGGCCGAGGCACAGGAAGAGACCTGCGAGAATTGCGGTCGCCCCATGCTGATGAAGCGCGGGCGATTCGGCCAGTTCCTCGCCTGCACAGGCTATCCCGAATGTAAGACAACTCGCAAAATTCAAAAGGGCGGCAAGATCGCGCAGCCCGACATCGTGCTCGAAGAGCTTTGCCCGAATTGCGGCAAACACCTGATCGTCAAGGCGGGGCGCTACGGCCCGTTCACGGCCTGCTCGAATTACCCTGAGTGCAAGTACATCAAGAAGGAGACGACCGGCGTGTCGTGCCCCGACTGCGGCGGCGAGATCGTTGTGAAGAAGGGCAAGGGCAAGCGCGCCTTCTATGGCTGCACGAACTATCCGAAGTGCAATTTTGCGCTCTGGGATAAGCCGATTGCGAAGGACTGCCCGGCGTGTGGCGCACGCTTTCTGCTTGAGAAGGTGAATAAAGACGGCAGCCGTTATTTACAGTGCCGCGAAGAAGGCTGCAAGCATAAAGAACCGCTGCCGGATCAGCCCGCCGCAGAGGAGACTGAAAAGAAACGCGCGCGGCTGACGGCATAAGGTGACGGCGAGTGATAAACAGATGATATAAGGGCGAGTGATCTCGCCCTTATGTTTTTGGGCATCGCTAATTCATCGCATAAGGTTTGCTGGAACGCCACGCTTCGGCCTTTCGCCAGTCCCGTAGGGACGCAATGTTTTTAGTTGCAAGTATCAGAGAAAACCCAAGCCCTGTAGGGGCGCAATGTCGACATTGCGCTCCTAACCGAGCCTGGGTTTCTTTTACCACACGGTTCTATAAACATTTCGTCCCTACGGGGCTGATGACTCCAGCAACCCTGACGTGCTTCATCGCCGATTGACCGCGTCGCCGTCGAGCCGTTAGAGTTGCGAATCACCTGACACGACGGTGGGGAAATCGCAATGGGCAAAAAGCGCGTCACGATCATCTTTCTGGTAGCGCTCACCTTGTTCGCGCTTTATCTCTGCTACAAGTTATTTCAGCCCTTCCTGAGTCCTCTGCTTTCGGCGCTGGTCATCAGCATCGTCTTCTTTCCTGTGCATGCGCGCATACAGGCCATCGTTCGCCGTCCGAGCCTGGCGGCGCTGTTATCCACCATACTGGTCACACTGATCATTATCTTGCCGGCGATTATGGTGCTGGCGGCGGTGACCAAAGAGATTACCGGCCTGATTGGGCTGATTGATCAGACGAGCACGGAAAGCGGCGGCTATGGTACATACTTTGGCCAGTTGGCTGATAAAGCGATGAGCTGGGCGGGTCAGTACGTCGACCTCTCACAGGTCAACCTGCGCGAGACGTTGCGCAGCCGGCTTGAAGGCTTGAGCCGCTTTCTGCTCAGCGAACTGACGATCATTGTCGGCAGCCTGACATCGTTTGCCTTTGACGCGGTGATCACGATCTTCACCTTGTTCTTCCTCTTCCGCGAAGGGCGCTCTTTGATGCGGCGGCTTGCGGCCATCATGCCGCTGACGCCGGAGCAGGTCGACAAGCTCTTCACCGGAATCGAAAACACGATCATCGGCACGGTCTACGGCGGGCTGGTAGTCGCGGCGGTACAGGGCACATTGATCGGCCTGGCGCTCTGGATATTTCATATTCCTTCGCCGGTTCTCTGGGGCGTCACCGCCGCCTTCTTCGCCTTGCTGCCGGTCGTCGGCACAGCCGCCGTGTGGGTGCCTGCGGCGATTTATTTGTTAGCTACAGGCCACTGGGTGCAGGCCGTTTTATTGGTCATCTGGGGCGCGTTGATTGTCGGATCGATTGATAACGTGCTCAGGCCCTATCTGATCAGCGGGCGTGTAGAGATGCACACGCTGTTGATCTTTTTCTCTGTCTTAGGCGGCGTCAGCGTCTTCGGCTTTCTCGGCCTGTTCGTCGGCCCGGTGATTGTCGCCGTGACCGCGACGTTGCTGGCTATGCTCAGAGAAGAAGCGCGCACCTGGATGCAGGGCTTGCGCGACGAGTCGTCGGCGGTCGCCGTGCAGCCCGATGCCGCCTGTGATTGATGTCGTAATATAGTTGAGTTAGAGGGTGTTTTGAAAAGACTGCATTCAACCCGCGAAGCGGGTGTCAGCATAAAGCCCAGCGCGTTAGCGATGGGTCAGCCTGCCGCCCGTTTCACGGGCTTGTGCCTGTTTCGCCCTATACCCCCAGCGCTGATGCGCTGGGCTACATTCTGCCGCCGACTTCGTCGGCTTTTCCTTCGTCACTGCGTAATCTAAGTTGATCATATGAACGAACTCACACCGAAGAACTACGAGGAATTCCGCAAGCTGGCCGAAGAGGGCACGGTCGTCCCTGTGGTGCGCCGCGTCATGGCTGACCTGTTGACGCCGGTGGCGGCTTATTTGAAGATTCAACGCCATAGCCCTTATGCGTTCCTGCTCGAATCGGTCGAAGGCGGCGAGAAAGTCGCGCGTTATTCATTCCTCGGCTTCAATCCCGAAACCATCGTGCGCAGCCGCGCAGGCCGTGTGACCATCGAAACCGCGCAGGGCAGAGAAGAGACCGACGAGCCTATGCTGACCGTCCTGCGACGTTTGACCGGCCAGAACATTCCTGTGCGCTTGCCCGATCTGCCGCCCTTTGTCTGCGGCGCGGTCGGCTATATGAGCTATGATGCGGTGCGCTGGTTCGAGAAGATTCCCGACACGCACGCCAATGATCTCGATCTCGACGATGCGGTGATGATGTTCTTCTCGCGCGTGCTGGCGTTCGATCACGTTCGCCATCAGATACACCTGATCGCCAATGTTTTCACAGATGGGCGCACCAGCAATCTCGAAATGGATTACCAGCGCGCCATTGACGACATAGACGCCTTCGCCGCGCAACTCGAAGACCCTATCGAACCGTTGCCGCGCAGCGAGGCGAGCGGCGATAAAAAATTGCGCTCGAACATGAGCAAAGAGCAATTCGAGCAAGCCGTGCTGCGCGCCCAGGAGTACATCAAAGCCGGCGACATCTTTCAGGTCGTCCTGTCGCAGCGATTCCATGTCGGCTTGAGCGCCCATCCGTTTGAGGTCTATCGCGCCCTGCGCGTCGTCAATCCGTCACCCTACATGGTTTATCTGAAGCTCGACGACCGGGCTGTCATCGCGGCGTCGCCGGAGATGCTGGTTAAGGCGACCGCCCGCCGTCTGGAATATCGCCCAATAGCCGGCACGCATCCACGCGGCGCAACCGAAACCGAAGACATGCTGCTGGGCGAAGAGTTGCGCGCCAACGAGAAGGAGGTCGCCGAGCACGTCATGCTGGTTGATCTGGGCCGCAACGATCTTGGGCGAGTTGCCGATTATGGTTCGGTCGAGGTGACTGACCTGATGATCATCGAGCGCTATTCGCACGTCATGCACCTGGTGTCAGGACTCAAAGCGCGGCTGCGGGCGGGCAAAGATCGCTTCGATGCGCTTTCCGCGTGCTTCCCTGCGGGAACGGTGGCCGGCGCTCCCAAAGTGCGCGCCATGGAGATCATCGAAGAACTGGAGCCGACGCGGCGCGGCGTCTACGCGGGCGCAGTGATGTATCTGGATCATTCGGGCAATCTCGATTCGTGCATTGCGATTCGCACGCTGTTCGTCAAGGAAGGTCGCGCTTACATTCAAGCCGGCGCGGGCATCGTCGCCGATTCGGTTCCCGAAAGCGAGTATGTCGAGACGGTCAACAAAGCGCGCGCCATGCTGCAAGCCATCGAGATGGCGGAACAACAATAGTGATGCGTGGTGCGTGGTGCGTGATGCGTGATCGGAGGTTTGCACTTTCTGCGAACTCGCAACGCAAGATGAATCACGCATCACGCATCACGCATCACGCATCACTTCTCACTTGTCACTCTTATTAGCTTTTGGGGTTCAATCACCAGGTCGTGCGCGGCGGGCAATAGCTTTCCAGCCGTTGTCTTGCACGCAAACACCGAGGCGCTTGCCGAGGGCCGCATCACATCGAGCAGACCGGGATGGAAAATCGCGCCGGCTGCGCCAATGCCCATCGCCAGCGCCAGCGCCGCAAGACCGAAGCGCGCCGCAACGGCTTTGATCCTCGGTTTGCAAGCTGCATAGCGCATCGCCATCGTTTCTCTCCTGTTCGCTAATACGCAACCGGTTGCCCGACAGAGTGCAGCAATTTGCCGCCGCCTTATTCTTACTTGACCCGATGCAGTGCGGCTCATTAAGATAAGCGACCGTCAACCAAGAATCGCGCGACGCTAAAATCAGGCGTCAATCTTGAATACCAAGCGATCCAATTTGAAGCCAATCAGGTAAAGCTGGAACTCTCTCCCGCATCATCTGAACGACGGCGCAACGGCTGTGATATAACGGTCCTCATCGAGGTGTAAGGGGTATTATGAAACGATCACATCGGCTCTTTTTCATTCTCATCTTCATTGCATTGATTATCTCGGCCCGCGCGATTGCTGCTTTGCAAACGCCTCCTGCAACCGGACAGGCACAGACCCTAAGCGAAGCGCGCGGCTTTCTCGACCAGGCCGTCACGGTGCGCGCCGCCGGTCATCTGAATCCTTTGATCAACTTGCGAGACGGCCATAGCCTGCCGGTCGATTATCAAGGCGGCACGCAGGCTATCGCGGCGTTGCACGATCAAGGGGCGCGGCCTGTGGCGCTGGCAGCGGCTGACTTTGACGAAGACGGCATGCCTGATCTCGCCGCCGGATATGAGAGCGCCGGCGGCGGTGTCGTCGTCCTGCAACGCGGCGACGTGGATGCCGTCTATCCCAACACCGAAGCCGCCGTCGCGCATCGTGCAGAGATGCGCGCGGCATCGCTCGCGCCGCCCGCCTCATCGCCTGATGACGGGGCGTCGCCGTTTCTGGTTGCCGCAAGCGCACTGGCGGTCAAGTCCGCGCCGCAGTTTATGGCCGCAGGCGATTTTGACGCCGATGGCCACGCTGACCTTATCACCTGCGACATCGGCGCAACCGCGCTCGCCTTCCTGAAAGGCGACGGACGCGGCGGCTTTGATACGAACAAGACCATTGACCTGCCAGGAAAAGTAACCGCCATTACGACTGCTGACGTGAACCGCATGGACGGGCTTGCCGACATTCTGGTCGCCGTCACGACCGCGAGCGGCGCGCAACTGCTGGTCTTTGAGGATGGCCATGGCGCGTTCAGCGCCGTGCCTGAAATCATCCGCCTGCCTGCCGCCGCTGCCGCTCTAACGACCGCGCAACTCGATGACGATTACCCTGTAGACATCGCGGCGGCCTGCGGGCGCGACCTGCTTGTGGTTCACGGCAGAGACCGCCACCACGCGACGATTGAAGGCCGCAAGCTGGACGCCGCGCCGCCCGCCATCACGAGCCTGCGCCTGCCTTACCAGATTGCGGCGCTCGCGGCGGGCGATTTCCTGGGCGATTATCATTACGAACTCGCGGCGCTCGCCGCCAATGGCGTTTGCCATATCCTCTCAAAAGAGATGGACTGGAAAGAAGCCAGCGCCGTTCGCCTGCCGGTGAGTTTGAAAGCCTCTCGGAGCCCCTTGCCGCCGGCATTGCTTGCTTTGCGTTTGTCGAGCGGCATGAAAGACGACCTGCTGTTTGTTGATCGCGCCGCGCAACGTCTGCACGTTTTGATAAACGATGCGGCTGAATCATCCGTCGCCGCATCGCCAATGCGGCTCGCCGGCGCGCTCGATGTCGAAGGCGAGCCGGCGGCAGTGCTGCCCATGCGATTGAACTCTGACGCGCTCGACGACCTGGTCATTTTGCGCGAGAGCGCGAGCCTCCCTTCAGTGCTGATGACTGCGCCGCTCACGACCTTCACGGTGACGAATACCAATGATTCAGGCAGCGGATCGCTGCGCCAGGCGATCATCAGCGCGAATCAGAACAGCGGAGCCGATGCCATCAGTTTCAGCAGTGCGGGCAGCGGCACGCAAACCATCAACCTGCTTTCGCCTTTGCCGCTGATTACCGGGGCGGTGACGATTGACGGCACGACGCAGAATCCCTCGGCCACGACGCCGCCAATCGAGTTGAACGGCATCGGCGCGGGCGGCTCGGCCATCGGCATCGACTTCGCTGCATCCAGTTGCGTCGTGCGCGGGCTGGTGATCAATAACTTTGACGGCACAGGCGTCTCACTCAGCGGCAGCAGTCACGTCGAAGGTTGCTATATCGGCACCAATGCTGCCGGCAACGCGGCGCTAGGCAACGGCGAGCAAGGCGTTTCAATCTCCGGCATTTCGAACTGCACAGTCGGCGGCGCCACCGCAGCGGCGCGCAACGTGATTAGCGGCAGTGCCGGCAATGGCGTGCTGATTCTCGGCCCATCTTCAGGCAATCTGGTGCAGGGTGATTACATCGGCACCAATGCCACAGGCACCGCTGACCTTGGCAATGCCGGCGACGGTGTCGAGATGGTCAGCGGCTCCAACACCGTGACCAACTGCACCATCGGCGGCACGACCGCCGGCGCGGGCAACCTGATCAGCGGCAACAATGGTTCGGGTGTGCAATTCTTTGGCGTCGGCACAGGCAATCTGATTCAGGGCAATCTCATCGGCACGAACGCCAGCAGCACACAGGCGGTTGGCAATGTGCTCAACGGCGGGGTGATTACCGATGCGACCGGCACGACCATCGGCGGCTCTGTGGCGACGGCTACAAATGTGATTTCCGGCAACGGCGGCGACGGCGTCCGCATTAACGACATGACGGCAACCAATAATGCCGTCAAGGGCAATCGCATAGGCACGCGCAGCGATGGCACAACGGCGCTCGGCAATGTCGGCGACGGCGTCATCGTCCTCAACTCGGCGAGCAACAACCAGATCGGCGGCGCGGCGGGCGAGGGCAATATCATCGCTTTCAACAGCGGTGCCGGCGTGCGTATCGATTCAGGCACCGGCAACGCCATTCTGACGAATGCCATCAGCGCCAATCAGAGTCTGGGCATCGATCTGTCGCCCGCAGGCATTACCGCCAACGACAGCGGCGACGGCGACAGCGGCGCGAACAACTTGCAGAACTTCCCCGTGCTGCAAGCCGCAAGCAGCGTGAGCGGCGGCGGCTCAATGGTGCAGGGCACGCTCAACAGCACGGCCTCGGCGACCTTCACGATTCAATTCTTTGCCAATGATGTTTGCGATCCATCGGGCAATGGCGAAGGGCAACTCTTTCTCGGCTCGACCAGCGTGACAACCAATGCCGGCGGCAACGTGACCTTCAATGCGACGCTCGCGGGCGCGGCGGCGACCGGGCAATTCGTCACCGCGACGGCGACCAATGCGCAGGGCAACACGTCGGAATTCTCGGCCTGCATTGCTTACGGCGCAGCCGACATGAGCGTGACCGAGACGGTTGCGCCGTCGCCGGCGCTGGCCGGTTCAACCGTCACTTACACGATCACCGTGACCAACAACGGCGCGGATACCGCGCAAACCATCACGCTGACGGATAACCTGCCGGCGGCGGTCTCTTTTGTGAGTTGTACGGCGAACGGTGGCGGCATCTGCGGCGGCACAGGCAACAATCGCATCGTCTCATTTGCTTCGATGGCGGCAGGGGCGTCGGCGACGGTGACGATCACTGCATCGCTCGGTTGCACAGTGACGAACGGCGCATCTATAGCCAATGTGGTATCGGTTACAACGGCGACGCCCGACCCGGCGAGCGCCAACAATTCGGCATCGGCAAGCTTCACAGCGTCGAACCCGCCGGCCTCGATTGCGCCAACCAGCGATACGTTTTCAAGCGACGGCGGCCTTGCCTCTGTGCAGGTGACGTTAATTACCAACTGCCCCTGGACGGCGCAGAGCAATGCTCCCTGGATCGTCATCACCTCGACGCCGGGCGGCAACGGCAACGGCTCGATCAACTATCGCGTTGATCCGAATACGACGGGAAGCCCGCGCAGCGGCACCATGACGATTGCCGGCCAGACCTTCACGGTCAATCCAACCACGACGCCCTGCCAGTATACGTTGAACCCGCCCTCAGCAAATTATTCGGCGGCGGGCGGCAGTGGCTCGGTGAGTGTAACGGCGCTCGCGGGATGTTTCTGGAAGCCGAACAGCAATGACAGTTGGATTGTCGTGTCGAACGGCGGGGCGACGGGCAACGGCTCGTTCAGTTATACGGTGCTCGCCAATCCCGACAGCCAGCCGCGCACCGGCACGGTCACGGTCGCCACAGCGATCTTCACCGTGACACAGGGCGGCGGGTCTTGCGCGTTTACGCTATCGCCGACCGGCAAGCGCATGGACATGGTCGGCAGCGAGTCGAGCTTTATTCTGGCAGGCTCGAACGGGTGCAACTGGAACGCCACGGCCTCGGATGATTGGATTAGCCTCACTACCGCTAGCAGCGGCAGCGGCCCGGCGACGATTGGTTTTCTCGTGCGCGACAACTTTGGCTCGTCGCCGCGACAAGGAACCATCGCCGTCGGCGGCCAGAGCTTCACCATTGTGCAAGACGGCAGCGCCGCGTCGAGTTGCACCATCCAGCTATCTCCCGCTTCAGCCGCTTACACTCCTGCGGGCGGCAGCGGCAGCCTGCAAATCGTGGCCGGCGTAAGCTGCGCGTGGGAGGCCAGAAGCAACGCCAACTGGGTGCAAGTTACAGGGCAAGCGGTCGGCATCGGCACGCAGTCTATCACCTATCATGTTGATGCAAACCTCTCCGCGTCGAGCCGTGCAACGACGATACGGGTCGGCGAGCAGACCTTCAGGATCAAACAAAAGGGGATGTGATGATGGCGCGGCGATCTGCGCCGTTGATCAGCCGGCGGGCGGTGAATGTCAATTGAATTACAAGCGCGCCGGCAAGACGTAGAAGAGCACGGCGAAGTAATGGCAGATGCTGCCGGCCATCACGAAGAGATGCCAGACGGCGTGGCTGAACGGCAGCCGCTTCCATGCGAAAAAAATAACCCCGACGGTGTAGAACAAGCCGCCTGCCACCAGCCACGCGATGCCTGCAAGCGGCACGGTGGCAAACAAGGGCTTGATGGCGATCACCGCGATCCAGCCCATCGCCACATAGCCGATGGTCGAAATCACCTTGAAGCGGTCGCCGTGCAGAAACTTGAAGATGATGCCGGCAAGCGACAGCGTCCAGACCAATCCGAACAACGTCCAGCCCCAAAAGCCGCGCAGGTTGATGAGCGTGAACGGCGTGTAGGTTCCGGCGATCAGCAGATAGATGGCCGAATGATCGAGGACTTGCAGCACATGCCTGAAGCTTGACCTGTGCAGGCTGTGATAGAGCGTCGAAGCCAGATAGGCAAGGATGAGCGACACGCCGAAAATGCTACAACCGACAATGTGCCAGGCGCTGCCTTGCATAATCGACAGCACGAGCAGCACGATGAATCCCACGACACTCAACGCCACGCCGACGCCGTGCGTGATGCTGTTGGCCAGTTCTTCAATGAAGGTCTTGTCCAGGTCTTCTTTCATTCGCTGCTACCTTAATGTCAATCGCTTCTTCTATCTTTTACTTTTGTTGAGCGGTAGAGGTTGCAGGTTTTTGCGGCCATTTCAAACGACTGCCGAAGCGTCAGCGGACAAACGAGCGCAGGGCTTCGATGCGCTGGCTCAGTTCTTGAGGCGAGAGATGTCGATATTGTTCGGGGATCATCTCGCGCGAGGTGGCTTCGCGCGCCGCAACCAGTATCTGATACTCGACGGCCATCTCGTCGCGCGCCGGGCTGAATTCGTTGGCGACTTGCTCAACGTCAGCCTGCGTCATGGCAGGCCGGCTCGCCAGTCGCGCCAGGCGGCGGGCGCGTATCAACATCGACTCGATGTCTGCGCCTGACAGCGTCAGCTTGTTTTTGGTGATCGGCGACCAGTCGGTGACTTCGTGCTTGATCTTGTTCTTGCCGAGCATCGCTTCGATGACTTGCTGGCGGTCTTCTTCAGAGTCGGGATAGAACAACGAAATATGCTCTTCGGCGCGGCCCTGGCGCTTCAGGTCAATCGGCAAAAGGTCAGGCCGGCTGGTCATCAATATCCACAGAATGCGCCCGCGATTGCGCGTGTCGCCCATGGCGGCGGCGAGCTTTGAAAATATCCGCGCATCGACGCCCGAATCGCCGCCCGAATCGCGCGACCCTAACGTCGCATCGGCTTCATCCACCAGCACGACAATCGGTGCGAGGGTTTGCAGCAGGTTCAATATCTTTTCCAGATTGGCTTCGCTTGAGCCGACCCAGCGCTCGCGGAAATTCTTAAACGCCACGACGTTCATGCCGCAATCGTGCGCGAAGCACATCGCCAGAAATGTCTTGCCTGTACCGACCGGCCCCGAAATCAATATGCCCATCGGCGCTTCTTCGGTGTTGCCGGCGCGGATCGACTCAGAGATCATGCGCATGAAATCTTTTGCCTTCGCCATGCCGCCGACCGATTCCATTCCATAAGCCGGCTGCACGAATTCGACCAGGCCGACGGTTTCGGCTTCGATGAGTTCTTTCTTCTTGGTGCGAATCTTATCCAGTGTCAACCCCTCGCTATCGGCAGCGGCGCTGCGCAACAGCGAATTCAGATGCACGCGATTGAGTCCCGAAGTCATCAAAGACAACTGTTCGTCGGTGACTTCGACTTTCAATTGCGGCAACTGGCTGCGCATATAACGAATGAACTCCAGGCGCTCGGCATCGTCCGGGTAAGCGATATCAATGGCCGCGAGCCTTGAGTTATTGCGAATGCGCGGGTGAACCTCGGCGACGCTTTCGCCGACCAGAATGACGATGTTGTCTTTCTTCAACAACCGCGAACTGGTAATCCAGCGTTGAAAGGCGACCAGGTTGGTGCGGTCGTCGCCCGACATATAACTGACATCGCCTGCCGGGATGATGGTGTCGAGAAAGTTGATGATCACCGCCACCTGATCGCCATACAATAAGAAATACTCGATGAGCGGCAAGGCGCGCGCCGGGTCTTTCGGCAGATTGCGCATGGCATCGCGACCGGCAAGCGGATCGCTGACGCGCATCATGGCGGCAAAGGTGCGCTCGGCGTCCGGCGAGCCGAACTTGATGCCTTCGCTGCGATTGTAAGTCAGCAGGTGTTTGGTGCCGACCAGTTCGCGTTGCAGGTAATTCAACAGGCTGATGTACTCGTTGCCTGAGCGCACGAGATCATAGATGTTGTTGTAAAGCAGAAAGTGGCTGGCCTCGCCGGCGTAATACTTGCGCGCCATGCGTTGCGCCCACGCCGGCAGTTGCTCAATTTCGTCGAGTAGCAGTTTGGTTCTTGATGACATAGAGGCTAGAGGCTGGAGGCTAGAGGCTAGAGGCTGGAACCAACTTCCGCGCTAGTCCCTAGCCCCTAGTCTCTAGTCTCTACTGGCGTTGTGCAATTGGTGGACGCACGGGCGGCGACGAGGAGCGATCCTGAGCGTCCCAGCCGCTCAGTACCGGAGCCGTTTCGTCGAGAATCTCGCGCGTCAATTCGATTGACGAGAGCAGCGAATCGAAGTCGAGCGATGAGATGTTGTCCGGCGTCGGCATGGTGATCACTTGATCGTTGACCAGCCCGAAG
>JBBWZK010000252.1:0-6919 GCA_039648975.1 Blastocatellia bacterium | reverse complement strand
GTTGGGCGCTTGCAGATCTTTTGTAAGCAATGTCACCTTGCCGTCTTTCGACAGGCGATAGACGCCGCAAAACGGCAATTCTCTTTGCGGATCATCGAAGGTCTTCGGCAGGCCGTAAGCCGGGTCGGTGAAATAAAGTTCGCCGTTCGACTTGAAAGCGAGAACATTCGGGCTGTTCAAACGATGGCCGTCGTAGCGGTTGGCGAGCGTCGTTTTCGAGCCGTCCTTTTCGAGCCGCGCCACGCGCCGGTCGCCGTGCTCGCACAAGACGAGCCGGCCTGCCGCATCGTAGGTGAGGCCGTTTGATCCCGGCTCGCGTCCCTCGAACGGCGCGCTGCCGGTGTAGCCGCTTGGCTTGAGATACTGCTTCATGCCGCCGCCGGCTTTCCACTGAATGATGGCGTTGGCCGGGATGTCTGAAAACAACAGGTAGTTTTCCTTACGATTCCACACAGGGCCTTCTGTCCAGTGGTAGCCGTCGCCGAGCTTTTCGAGTTGCGCATTTTTCGGCACCAGCTTATCCAGCCGCGCGTCGCGCCGTTCGATGTTTCCCAGGTGCGTCGTTGCCTGATCTGTCATGCGGTTTCTCCCTGTTGACAACGTTGCGAACGAAACGAGAAGAACTGCCGCCAGGACGCCTAGCCATTGCACCGCTCTTTTCATCCTTAATCTCCTTGCCGGTGGTTTGCCGAACTCCATCGCGATGGCTGCCTTCACTCACAGCACGCGGATGGCGAAGACGGCGTGCTGTGATTTGCGCAGTCTGCTGAAGAAACTCATGATGCGTTTGATCAAGCCATACTTTTCGGTGATCAGGCGATGGCCTTTCGCGGATTCTGCCGCATCGAGCAGGCGCGCTTCGGCGTCAACCCATTCGCCCTTCAGCTTACCGCGTGCATCAGAGACGGCGATGCGGACGCGCCGATTATTGCGAAGGCGTTTCATCTTGCCGGAATTGGCCAGCGTGTAAACGTACAACTCGCCGCCGTCTTCGGCGAACCACACGGGCGTCGCCACCGACGTTCCGTCTTTTTTGAAGGTTTGCAGGTTGATGTATTTCTGATTGGCAAACTGCGCCAGCTTGTCTTTGCTCATGGTTTCCTCTGCGCCGGGGTTTGAGATTCAACAAGTCATTCATGCTCTGAACAGCAGGGCTTGCCGATTCTCTTGGAGTGCGCCTCTATGCTTGCCAGGTGATATAGAACTCGCAGGCGGCGTCGCCGCGTGTGGTGCAGCGCGTGTGTGTGATGCGTGCCGCGTGCGCGCCGCACAGTTCGATGGCATGGCGAAAATAGGCTGTGCCGCTGGCGCAAAAGCTCGCCGGCGGCGCTTGGCTGTAATCGATCTTCAGCAGGCCGCTGGTCTCGCTCAACGGCTCGTAGCTGGCCGCGCCGAAATCCTGATAGGCATGGTGGATCAACGATGACTGCCGCAGAAAGCTGTGGATGTCCGGGTTCAACAAACTGCTATAAGGCCCCGACAAGCTGCTGGTCGCCGAGAACGCGCCAAGCTCTGCATAGATCGTCTCAAGTGAGCCGCCCAGTTCGGCGGCGATGGCGCGATCAAGCGCATCGAGCAGGCGCAGCGGATACCAGTCGTCTATGCCGATCTCTGTGAGCGCCTCGCGTTCTTCTTCGGTGAGCGTTGCCAGCACGCGCGTCCAGGTATCAAGTCCCTGATTCATGAGGATGAAAAGGAAGCGGGCGCGCAGCAGTCCGCCTTTAACGTGCATGCCGGAATAAAGCGATTGAGGGGATTGCATGTTTGTGACTCCGTAGCCAAATCGTCAGCGCAGCAACAGCAACGCGATTATAGCACTGAAGTCACGTCCGTATAGCGCAATCTGTTAGATTGCGCGGGTCAATGCGCAATCTAACAGATTGCGCTACATCGAATCGAAACCCGCTATAGATTATCGCCGCGCCAGGGGCGGGCCTGAAGCCGTGCGCGTCACGATGCGCGCCAGTCGGCGGTTGCCGACGCGCTCTGCAACGACTTCGACTTCATCGGCAAGCCGCAAGTCAGCAGGCCGCAGCGTGATGTCGTCCAGCGTGGCTATCGAAACCAGTTCGTTCGATTCGAGCAGCGTGGTTTGCTCGTCCATTTGAAAATTCAGCCGCTCGCCGCTCGCCGTCTCAATGCTCAACTGCTGGCCGCGCAAAGCGACGATGTGACCATTGATGATCGAACTGTTGGCGCGGCCAATGACGCGCGGCACAAACTCGCGCTTGAGGTTACGCGAGCTGGCCGAGAGGTGAAGGCTGCGCCCGTTGCCTCTCTCCTGGCCGGCAATGCGGTTCTGATTTTGAGCAGGCACGGCGATGCACAGCAGCATCGCTATGCACGACAGCACCGCAAACATCGCGAGGATCCAGGCCACTCCGTTTCTTTTCATCGCTTATCACCTCCACCAGCGGGAGCGCGCTGTCGCGCCGCCGCGCTGGTTATCTGGCAACAACCGTGCCGCTAACTTAGGACGCGCAGCGGCGTGGAAAAGGCGGTTTCGATTGGCTAACATACGCATGCCATGGCTCAGGACAGAACACGAGTGAAAAAATTACCTGCCGGCGCATCACAAAAAGTGCCGCGCAAATCAACTCTTCAAGCCGCAGGCGCCATCACCGATGTGCCCGGCATCCGCATCGGCTGCGCCCACGATCTCGCGGCGCGCACCGGCTGTACGGTGGTCTTGTGTGAAGCCGAGGGCGCAACGGCTGGTGTAGATGTGCGCGGCGCAGCGCCCGGCACGCGCGAAACCGATCTGCTCAATCCCGAAAATCTCGTTGAGCGCGTCCACGCAGTGCTGCTGACGGGCGGCTCGGTCTTCGGACTGGATGCGGCGTGCGGCGTCGTGCGCTGGTTGGAAGAGCGCGGCATTGGCTTTGACACAGGCGTGGCGCGCGTGCCGATTGTGCCAGCCGCGGTGATCTACGACCTGGCTGAAGGCGATGCGCGTGTACGGCCCGATCACCTGATGGGCTACGACGCCTGCGAGCGGGCGACGAACCAAAGGACGGAAGAAGGCCGTGTCGGCGCAGGCGCAGGCGCAACCGTCGGCAAGCTGCTCGGCCCCGCGATGGCATCGCCGGGCGGCATCGGCACGGCTGCAATGAAGCTGGCCAACGGCACGACGGTCGGCGCACTCGTCGTCGTCAATGCCTTCGGCGACATCATTGATCCAGCCAACGGTGGCATCCTTGCGGGCGCGCGTTCGCCGCAAGGCGGCTGGCTCGACACGCAACACAGAATCGAAACCGGCTCGCCAGCTCAGAGCGATCAGAAAATTCGTGATCGTAAAAGGCAGACCGATCAGCACACCGCATCCGCCGCTTCGCGCCATCCGTTTTCTGTAATACAGAACACAACGCTGGCGGTCGTCGCGACCGATGCAAGGTTAACCAAAGCGCAGGCGCGCAAAGTCGCGGCCATGGCGCATGACGGTTTGGCGCGTGCCATCAAGCCGATTCATACCATGTTCGACGGCGACACTATCTTTGCGCTATCAACCGGCAGCCGCCAGGTCGATGTGACGATCATCGGCGCGGTGGCGGCGGAAGTGGTCAGCCGCGCTATCGTCAGAGTAGGTCGCCTGTCGCACGCGGCAAAGTAATCTGCTTCGCAAAGGCAAGAAAAGCGCAAGAACCTGTTGAGCAGCCTAAAAAATCATCTCACATTGCCTTGACACGCCGTTGCGCGGCTTTCACTGCTGGCGCGCTGATTCTATAATCTCAGCGAGAGGCAACCGTAATCGCGTTGGCTTCTTCTCAGGAACAGACGTATGGCAACTGCTCCGCTGTCCAATCATGAGGCGCGAATCATCCCGATGAGCGATGCGGATCTCGCCGGGCTCGAAGCCCTGTTCGATGAACAGTGCCGCGAATGGCTGGCCGTGCTCAAATGGGATTACACAGGGCCGAGTCGCATGATTCGTCAGGTCATGCGCCAACACGAACTGGTAGGCTTTGCGGCGATGAGCGGCAGCCGCGCCATCGGCTTCGCTTATTACGTCGTCGAAAACGAGCGCTGTACGATTGGCGATATTTTTGTCACCAAAGACTGGCGCGGCGCGGGCGTTGATCGCCAGATGGTCGCGGCAATCCTCGACAAACTTGAACGCGGCCCGCGACTGCGCCGCATTGAGAGCCAGTGCGTCAGCGTTGACAATGACGGCGCCAGCGAATTGTTTGCCGGGCGCGGCTTCGCGCGCTTTGATCGTTACTACATGATGAGGGAGCTAGAGCGCGCAGCAGGCGAAGCGGCGAAACTTGCAAGTCATCTGCAACGTCAATCGCCGGCCAGCGAAAGCGCCTCCGACATTCTCATTCGCGCCTGGCAGGAGGCCGATTTCGCGCAGGCGGCGCGCGTCATTCATCAATCCTATCGAGGCCGCAGCGACAGCCGCATCAACAGTCAATACGCGACTGAAGAGGGTTGCGCCGAGTTGCTGACGATTCTCACAGACCACCTCTGGTGCGGCGATTTTCTGCCGCACATCTCGCGCGTCGCGGTGCGGCGCGGGGCGCGCAAACTGGCTGGCGTGCTCGTCGCTTCGCGCATTGCGCCGCGCGTCGGCCACATCGGCCAGGTCTCCGTGCATCATGCTTATCAAGGGCAGGGCCTGGGGCGGCGCTTGCTCGCTGGCGCGCTTCAGGAATTTGTCCAATACGGCTTTAACGCCGCGACGCTCGCCGTGACCGCCATCAACACGCCGGCGCTAAGACTATACGAATCCTTCGGCTTCCACTGCATTCACAGCTTCCCTGTCTTCTTCCGCGAATCAGCGACGCGGCGACACGGAGACGCGGAGACGCGGTGAAAGATTCAATCAAGACGCCTGTCGCCGTGTCGCCCCCTCGCCGCGCCTGCGGCGCAGCCGCTACGGTACGACGCTCACCTTGACGGTATTCGACAGCTTGCCGGTTGAGTTCTTCACCTGAATCGTCAACTCGCCCGGCGCGGCCAGCATGTCGCGCGTGAAGCGGCCCACCAGTTCGGTCGTTGAGGCGCTCTCGATCAGTAGCGCCGTGCCGTTGACCAGCAATTGCGCGCCGGCATCAAAATCTTTGCCGCTGACGATGAGGTGAAACTTCTTCGGGTTCGAGCCTGCGGGAACTGCCGGAAAGACGTTGCCGCGCTTCTTCTTATAAACGAACATCGAAGTGATCTGCGGCGACTTGTCAGGCGGCGGGTCGGGATCGCCTTTGGTTACGGCGAAGGGCTGCGAGTTCGATTGACTGTTATCGGGGTTGCGCACCGCGAGCTGGAGCGTGCGTTCCGTTGCCAGTGCGCCCGCCGGCAGGTCTGCAAGCAACTCATAGCGGTCTGCGCCCTGGCGCGTCGGCAAATCTGTATTGTCGGTTACATTGACCACCACCGCGCCGGTTTTCAGGTGGCGACCGATGATCGCCACCGTGACGCCTGCGGAACCGGCTTTGATGGCCGCAGGACGCACAGGGCCGATCAACGGCTGGGCGTCGCTGCCCGCACGGTGGATGCGATAGATGAAGTGATGATGCACCGTATCGACGATGTGATGTACGGGATCAAAGCGCGCCACATATATATCGCCGCTGATCGGGTCGATGACGGCATCTACCGGCCCGTCGCCGGGATCAATCGGATTGAATTGCGCGATGAAGCCATCGTCGCGCAACTGGAAGCCGCTTGTGCTATTGCCATCAACCACGACGCGGCGCAGATCGCCGCCGTAATTCTGTGTATTGTGGTAATTCTTGTAGATGGTAACCAGCAATTGATTCTTGAACTCGCCCGCCTGCGGCCCTGTGTAAAAGGCCAGCGCCGTCGGCGTCAAATGCGCGGGGTATTGCAGCGAAGGGGCGCGGACGCCCACACAGTTAGGATCGCCGGCTGTCGGTGTCGCATCGCAGAAGGGAAAGCCATAATTACCGCCGGCAACGATCCAATTGATTTCTTCGGGCGGCGCAGTGTCTCCCTGGCAAAAGTTGCAGAATTCGCCTTTGCCGACATCAACCGAGAACAATTCGCCGTTGTCAGGATGAACGGCTATCCCGAACGGCTGGCGCAAGCCCATCGCAAAGACGTTCACCTGCGGATTATCGACGTCAACGCGCAGGATGGCGCCACTCAAAGGCCCCTCAGCAGGGCGGCCCGCCTTCGGCGTTCCGTCATCGGTCGTCGAACCCTGGCCGATGTAAAGCAAGCCATCCAAGCCGAACTTAATCTTATTCGTTTGGTGATCGCCATTACTCGGCAGATTGTCGACGATGATCGTCTGTTCGTCGGCTAGATCATTGCCGTTGGCGTCGCGCAAGCGGATGATGCGGCCTGCCCCGGCGTTGATATTACTTGCCACGAATAGATCGCCGTTGGCGCGAAAGGCTAACCCGAGTGGAAGCGGAATGCCGGTCGTGAATGTCTTTACTTGATCCATCCGGCCATCGTCGTTGGTGTCGAGCAGGATCAAAATCTTGCCTGAACCCGTTCCGACAAACAACCGTCCACGCGAGTCGAAGGCCATCACCGTCGGCCCGGCAAATGCGCCTGAAGCGAACTCCGGCACATTGTCCGTGCTGGCAAAGACATCGAAGTCGAATCCCCCCGCGACGGTGACCGGGCGGATTGGTACTGTGTCCGCCGAAGTGGCTCGCGGAAAGTTGATCGCGATGAGGAAGAGTGCGAAAACAAAAGTAAGGCTCAATACAAAAATAAATCTTGCTCTCAACAACACTGCACCCCTTTGATGATTGCAGAATCGAGTATATGCAACCCGTATGGCGTACCGGCAACGATCAATTAATGGCTGACGCACAATTCCGAATTCGCCGATGAATCAGCATACGTTTAGCCCCGGCGCTTGCGCAACGCTAAATCAATTGCGACGCGGAGACGCGGGGACGCGGCGACACGGCGAAGGGAGATAAGATGATCGGGCTGCTGC
>JBBWZK010000248.1:0-6632 GCA_039648975.1 Blastocatellia bacterium | reverse complement strand
TCAGATCGCGGGTCACTTTGCCGAAACCGCGCAGCGTCCCGTCTTTATCGCGCAGGGCGGTGATGATGACGTTGGCCCAGAACCGCGTGCCGTCCTTGCGGATGCGCCAGCCCTCGTCTTCAAATCGCCCCACCTCGCCGGCGACTTTCAACTCATAGCTGGGTTTGTCCCACTTGAGGTCTTCTTCAGGGTAGAAGATTGAAAAGTGTTTGCCGATAATTTCATCCGCCTTATAACCCTTGATGTTTTCTGCGCCCAAGTTCCAGGTGAGGATGTGCCCAGCTTTATCAAGCATAAAGATGGCATAGTCCCGCACGGATTCGACCAGCAGGCGGAACGGCTCTCCGCCTTGCCGAACTATCGCCTGGCTTATCTTCTGGTCATCGGCCTTTTTGTGGGATTGCTTGCTTGCTTTTGGCGAGAGTGAGCGATCTGATTTCGGCATATTGCAGACCCTGGTATTAAGGAGGATGCACCCTTACTCGATAAATGTTTATGATTCATGATCGCTCACAAGCGTCTAAGTCAACGGATAACTTATGATAGCAAATAATCCCGGCAGGCAACACTACGGATGAATGACCGGGTTGGTGAGAAGTGACTGCGAAAGAAAAAGTGAAGCGCGCCGCGCGCCTGCCTGACCTCAACGCGCCGAGTCCATAAAAGAAAAATGCGCTTGAAATCATCGCCATAAATTAAACATAATGCGGCGCGACCCTTTTCCTTAAAAGCACAGTGAAAGCCTGAGTCCTGATTAAAGAGAGCGGCTATGCACAAGCTCAATTTGAAAGCGAATCACAAGCCGGTTCTCGCTTATTATGAGGCGCTCGGCAAGTTCCAGCATCTCGGCATCTCGCACGAAACCGCCGTGCGCAGCGCCTTTCAATCGTTGCTCGAAACTTGCTGCCGGCAGTTCAGTTGGACGCTCGTGCCCGAATGGGAGGTCAAGCGGCCAAAGCAAAGATCTGTGCGCGTTGACGGCGCGCTGGTCGATGCGTTTCGCCTGGCGCACGGTTACTGGGAAGCCAAAGACGAGCGCGATGATTTAGCGAAAGAAGTCAAAAAGAAATTCGCGGTCGGCTATCCGAAAGATAACATCCTGTTTCAAGCGCCTGAGCGCGCCATTCTTTACCAGAACGGCAAGCAGGTTTTAGACGAAGACATCTCCAAGCCGGATCGCCTGGTTGAAACGCTCTCTCAGTTTGTTGAGTATCTGCCGCCCGCTTATGAACAATGGGAGGATGCCGTCGGCCATTTTCAAAACGAAGTGCCGAAGCTGGCCGAGGCCGTCAAAGAATTGATCGAGGGCCAGCGCAAGACGAATCAGAGATTCATTCAAGCCTTTGCCGACTTCTATCAACTCTGCCGCGATTCGATCAATCCGAACCTCTCGGAGCTGGCCGTTGAAGAGATGCTGATTCAACACCTGTTGACCGAGCGCATCTTTCGCACAGTATTTCACAATACGGATTTCACGCATCGCAACGTCATCGCGATTGAAATTGAAAAGGTCATCAACGCGCTGACTTCAAAAGCCTTCAGCCGCGATGCGTTTCTGAAAAGCCTTGACCGTTTCTATAAGGCGATTGAAACCACCGCTTCGACGATTGATGATTACTCGCAGAAACAGCACTTCTTGAATGCCGTCTATGAGAAGTTCTTTCAAGGCTTTTCCATCAAGGTCGCAGACACGCATGGCATCGTCTACACGCCGCAGCCGATAGTCAATTTCATGGTGCGCAGCGTCGAAGACATCTTGCAGAAAGAGTTTGGCAAGTCGCTGAGCAGCCGCGATGTTCACATTCTCGACCCGTTCGTCGGCACGGGCAATTTCATCGTGCGCGTGATGCAGGAGATCAAGCGAACGGCGCTCGAACACAAGTACAAGAACGAATTGCATTGCAACGAAGTCATGCTGCTGCCTTACTACATCGCCTCGATGAACATCGAGCATGAGTATTTTGAAGCAACCGGAAGCTATGAACCGTTTGAAGGCATCTGCTTTGTGGATACCTTCGAGCTTGCCGAAGCGCATCAAGCGGCTTTTTCATTTATGACGCCGGAAAACACGCAACGTGTCGAGCGGCAGAAACGCAGCCCCATAACCGTCATCATTGGCAATCCGCCTTACAATGCGAATCAGGTTAATGAGAATGACAACAACAAGAATCGAAAATACAAATTAATGGACAAGCGCGTATCTGAAACTTATGCGAGAGATTCAAAGGCGACTCTGTTAAACAAGCTGAGCGATCCTTACGTTAAAGCGATTCGCTGGGCATCGGACCGGATAGGTGACGAAGGCATCATTGCGTTTGTGACTAACAATAGCCTGATTGACCAGATTGCATTTGATGGAGTGCGAAAGCATCTTGAGCAGGATTTCGACGAAATTTACGTATTGGATTTAGGCGGCAACGTCAGAAAGAATCCGAAGCTGTCGGGGACGACGCATAATGTCTTTGGCATTCAAGTCGGTGTTAGTATAAATATCTTTGTGAGAAAGAAAAAGCAGTGATTGGCCAATCGTCAGACTGCGGCGAATATCTGTGAGAGGTACGGTGCAATGAAGAGAAAAGTTATTCTGTATCCGGGCGAGGACGGCTACATCGTCGCCGAAGTTCCGAGCCTGCCCGGTTGCGTCAGTCAAGGTAAAACGCGAGAGGAAGTGCTAGCCAATATTCAGGAGGCCATCGCCTTACACATCGAAGTCCTGGAAGAACGCGGCGAGGTTGTGCCGGATGACCGCGTTGAAATGGTCGAGGTTGCGGCGTGAGCAAAGCGCGCATCCACTACGCCCGCGTTGACGAGTTCTGGCGCAAAGAGCAGAAGTATCGTTTCCTTGAAGAAAAGCAGCAAAGAAGCAATATCGAATGGCAAAAGATTCACCCTGATGAAAAGCACACTTGGCTTACCGAAGGACTTCAAACAGACTTCGATGGGTTCTTGGCACTGGGAACAAAGGAAGCAAAGCAAAAGAAAACACTCAATGCAAATACCGTGTTCAAGGAATACAGTTCTGGAGTAAATACCGCGCGCGATTTTACAGTCTATGACTTTCACAGGGCAGACTTAGCCAAGAAAATTGAGCTATTCTGCGATGATTATAACGCTGAAGTACACCGCTACCGGCAAAAAGGGGAGCCAAAAGGGTTAGACGATTTCTTATCATATGAAAAAGTAAAATGGAGCTTACATCTCAAACTTTGTTTGAAGGCGAAAAAACTGGCTTCGTTTGACCCTTCAAAGATTCGACATTGCCTATATAGACCATTCACTCCAAAATTATTATTCTTTGACAGCGTACTAATTGACGCTCAAACGCTACAAAAGTATTTCTTTCCAATAGAAGATGCCGAAAATGAAAACTGTGCGATACATATCAGCGATAAAGGATTTCGCTCTACATTCAGTGTTTTGATCAGTCGTACCTTGGCTGATTTTCATGTTGTAGCTTCAACTGATAACTTTCAATCCTTCCCTTTCTACACCTATGACAAAGACGGCTCGAATCGAAAAGAGAACATCACCGATTGGGCATTGGCGGAATATCGTTCGCACTACAAAAAAAAGTCTATAACCAAGTGGGACATTTTCCATTATGTCTATGCCTTACTTCATCATCCGGTTTACCGGACGCGATACGCCGCCAATCTCAAACGTGAATTGCCGCGCGTTCCTTACGCGCCGGACTTTCACGCCTTCGCACAGGCAGGCAAGCGGCTTGCCGAGCTTCACGTTGATTATGAGAAGCAGCCGGAGTACCCGCTCGAAATGATTGAAAGCCCAGAAGCGTCGCTCGACTGGCGAGTCGAAAAGATGCGCCTCTCGAAAGATAAAACGCAGATCGTCTACAATGACTTTCTGACGCTTGCCGGCATTCCCGCCGAAGCCTTCGAGTATCGCTTAGGCAACCGCTCGGCGCTCGATTGGGTGATTGACCAGTATCAAGTCAGCACGGACAAACGCAGCGACATCACCAACGACCCGAATCGCGCAGATGACCCGCAATACATCGTGCGCCTGATTGGGCAGGTCATCACCGTGAGCCTTGAGACAATGAAGATCGTTCGTGCCTTGCCGGATTTGGGAATTGCCGCTCAGGCAGACGAATTGAAATAATCAGGACATCTGCTTGAGGCACGAAGTACCGCCTTCAGGCGGAATGCTGCGAAGGCGACTGCTTCCGCCTGAAGGCGGTACTCCATGCGCTTTCTTTTCCCTCCCATTGACCTACTACCCTGAATGTGGCCTGAGCAAAACAAGCTAAGATTAGTGGCAACCGAACGCCGGCACAACAAACAGTTATCGAATCCATAAAAACAATTCGTTTTACATCCCGCCGGCTCTCGCTTATAACAAGTATAAGGCTCCTATGGTCAGACGATGCGATGGTGCATCAGGCCAGCCGGTGTGCCGGCATTATAAAGAGGCAAGCCCAAGCATTTGCCACAAGCGATAAGAGAGCCGGCGGAGAAGTTATGTCCAAAACCCTCACCACGCATCCCTCGCAAGACCCTGCGGCAACGCCGCGCTTCGTGCCTCGCCGCAACTCTGCTTTGGCCAGCGCGCCATGCTTTCTCGGCATTGATGGCGGCGGCACCAAGACCCACGCGGTGATTACGACATCGGCTGACCAGATCATCGGCGAAGGCACAAGCGGCGCATCCAATCCCGTGCGCGTCGGCTTTGATTCGGCGGTCGCGCACATCAACGAAGCGGTCAAGCAAGCTTGCGCGCAGGCGGGCATCACAACGCACGACATCACGGCGGGCTGCGCCGCCATTGCCGGCATCAGTCACCCGATTCATTACCACACGATGAAAAAGGCGCTTGATGCGCGGCTGCGCATGGCGCATCTCGAACTGGTCACCGATGCGCGCGCCGCGCTCGAAGGCGCGCTCGATGGCCATCAAGGTGTCGTGCTGATTGCCGGCACAGGCTCGATTGCCATGGGCATGAACGAAGCGCGCCACGTCGAGCGCTCGGGCGGCTGGGGGCCGACGCTTGGCGATGAGGGTTCAGGTTATGACATCGCGCGGCAGGCGTTGAAAGCCGTCGCCGCCTCGTTCGATGGCCGCGCGCCGCGTACCGTCCTCACCGAGCGCATCTGCCGGCAACTCGGCATCAGTAGCGCCAAAGATTTGCCAAGCGTCATTTATAACCACGACGCCGAATCGACGCAGATTGCTTCGCTTGCACGACTGGTCGGCGAAGCTGCCGCAGAGGGCGACGCGGTGGCGCACGCCATTCTCGCGCAAGCCGGGCGCGAGCTTGGCGAACTGGCCGTGTCGGTGATTCACAAACTGGGGCTTGAATCCAAAAGCTTTCGCCTCGCCTATGTCGGCAGCGTTTTCAACGCCGGCGAGGGCGTGCTGGAGCCGTTGCGCGCCGCCGTGCTCAAGGTTGCGCCGCGTGCCGAAGTCGGCCCGCCGCTACAGTCGCCGGAGATCGGTGCAGTGAAGCTGGCGCGGGCCGCAGTGGGAAGTTAGAACGGTTGGCAATTCCAAGCTCCGTAGGAGCGTGATGTTTATAGATAAAGATGAGTAAATGAGTGCAAGCTCCGTAGGAGCGTGATGTTGACATTGCGCTCCTACGCAGCTTGCTTCGACCAGGTAACTGACATTCTATAAACATTGCGTGCCTACGGCACTCACTTCAAAACAGGCGTTCATCGCAGACGATTGTTTGCGCTTCTGAAATCAGGCAGTCTCACATTTCATCCATCACCCCGGTTGCAGTTGGTTCGGCAGGCTTGATAGGTTCTACCGTATGGGATTCTCGGCGTTCGATTACATCGTCCTGCTGCTCTACCTGGTGGGCATCACCATCTTCGGCACGCGCTTTCGCCGTTCGCAGCGCACCGTCAAGGATTACTTCATCGGCTCGAAAAACACCTCGTGGGTGGTCATCAGCCTGTCCATCGTGGCGACGGAAACCAGCACGCTGACGCTGATCGGCGTGCCGGCGCTCGCCTACGCCAGCCAGGCGCGGCCTGAGATGGGCGGCAGCCTCACTTATCTGCAAGTCGTCTTCGGCTACGTCGTCGCGCGCTTCATCATCAGCCTGCTCTTCATCCCGGCTTACTTCAAAGGCGAACTGTTGACGGCTTACGAACTGCTCAAGCAACGCTTCGGGCCACAGACGAAGAATTTCGCCGCGTCGTTGTTTTTAATCATGCGGGCGCTGGCCGAAGGCGTGCGCGTCTTTGCCGCATCATTAGTCATGAGCGCTGTCTTGAGCGCCAGCCTGCCGGGCCTGTCGCATCTCTGGCTGTGGTCAATCTTCATTGTAGGATTGCTTACGTTGATCTACACCTTCGAGGGCGGCATCGCCGCGGTCATCTGGACGGACTTGATTCAACTGATCATTTATATCGCCGGCTCGCTGCTTGCAGCTTATATGCTGCTGCAACTGATCCCCGGCGGCTGGGGCACAGTCGTCGCCGAAGCCGCGCCCGCAAACAACTTCCAGGTCATTTCATTCGCGTGGGACTTCAAGCTGCCGTTCACGTTCTGGGCCGGCTTGTTTGGCGGCACCTGTTTGACGATGGCCTCGCACGGCACCGACCAGTTGCTTGTGCAGCGATTGCTGACGTGCCGCGATCAGCGCGACAGCCAGAAGGCGATTGT